>CAYPYI010000063.1:0-8176 GCA_964415085.1 uncultured Tissierellaceae bacterium | reverse complement strand
CGCCACATTTACTCATATCGCGAGCACCGCCCAAAATTCCAACGCGAAAGGGCAAATCTCCAGTTCTCTTGAATGTCTTTGTGTCCCAGCGGATTGCCACATTTTTTGCGATATTTTCAACGGTAGCGGGGTCGTCAATCATTTGAGCACCATCCGCAATAGTTTTTTTCACAAGATTGGCGGCTTTTCGCAAAGCAAATCGACCTGCTTTATACCTCACTTCATGCTCAACGGTTTTCATTTTTTCTAAAACCTCATCTAAGCCAGTCAAAGTGAAGTCTAAACTATCTGCCATCAGTCGCCCCTTCGCTGCAATACAAAGTCATCCACTCCTCACCGCTTTCATTATCTGCTAAAACCGCGTGTACATTGTATAGTTTATCTTTGTGTCTCACTCGCATTTTTGAATTAATTTTAGAGTTGAAGCGAACTTTAATTCGCGTAGTGACAACGCTCATTTCTTCGCTTGCTGACAAAAATTCGCGGCCTGAAATCGGGCTAATCTGCGCCCACGCTTTTGAAAAGAATTTCCATTGAAAAACAATCTCGCCAGAACTCAAGTCTTGCGTCTCTTCTCTTTCTTCAAAGACAACTCTATGTCTTAAATCTCCAGCTGATAAACCCATTTAACACAAATCTCGCAAATGAAAAATTAATGAAAGAACAGCGGGAGGCAAATACCCATAACCATAGCCAGCGTCTAGCTTATCTGTGTTTTCAGATGCTTCCCGATTTCTATAAAAATTACCAACAAGCAATTTGCACGCCTGTTTCACTTCATCGCGAACGACGGTTTTTTCTTCGACTTCTATAAAAGCATTGTCGCCAATGTATGACAAAATTGCACTACTAGCAGACTGGATGTAAGCTTGTACAAGACTCTCGTCATCTGATGAATCTAAGCGAAGATGATCGAACGCTTCCTCATAAGTGATTAGATTTTTCAAAATTTAACCCCCTTGCTTTTGTCAATTGTGCTTGCATTATCTCGCAAATCGCGACCATCTCTACCTTTTCGAACTGCCATTCGCCAATCTTTGCTGGTGCCGGGAGCATCCTTTGTGTCTTTTTGTGCGATCCAATAATTTCCACCGCTTGTCACGCCATCGCCTTTGTCATACGCTTTTCCAGCGTCCCACACGCCACAGTCAATGACGCTTTCTAGTTTTATTTGGTGCGACTTTTCACCAACAAAAATCTTTAGAATACGGCCGTCTTGCTCGAATTTTATAGAATCAGCGGGAAGCCCGTCTTTTCCATCTTTTGGCTTTTCTATTAAATTCGATGCTCTTTTTGCTATTTTGTCGGCATAATCCGCGCTTTCAAGAGAAGCCCGCATCTTCTCAACCTCGGATTCAACGGCTTTTTTAATCTCTTCTTCGATAATCTCTTTTTGCTTTTCTTTATCAGATTTCATTTTTTCTTTGAAAGTCTCTAGCTCTTTTTTCAAATCCGCATTTTCTTTTTCAAGCATATTGAAAAGCTTTAAAATCATTTCCATTTTCACCTCTTTGTTTTCTTTTGCGTTTTCTTTTGCGTCTTCTTTTTCACTCGAGCTATCAAAAGGATTTTCTTTCGAATCCCTTTTAGCCAAAGCTTCGAGACTAAAGTTTTGCTGCTGCATGTAAACAGTGTCGCCACCGATCAAAGGTTTTAAGTTTATTTCTTTTCTAGCTTCGTTCGGTGTTGTAATGCTTCCTTTTACAGAGTTTGAAAGCATTTCGATAACCGCGGATTTATTCATTCGAAGTAAATCATCTGTATCTAATTCTATTTTTTTACCTTCTGACAACTCAAGTCCAGCGTCTAAACAAGCTTCCATCTCTTCGATTAACACTTGCAAACAATCGCCATAGTAGATTAAATTCGCTTCATGTGGTTTTTCTGGAGGCTTGGCCATCGAAATTTTAAAAGGTGGCACGTGAAAACAGCTGGCAACAATTTCCGCAGATATTTTCAACTGCTCGACTAGTTGCGAATCAATCCCCTTCGCTCGCATCGCCTCAAACTTCAAACCGTCGCCAACAACTGCAGTTCTTCCTGCGTTTTTGCCTGTGAAGTTCTCATTCCATTTTTGCTCCAATCTTTCGCGGGTTGCCTGCGAAATTGCGCCAGGTGCCGTCAAAATTCCAGAAACATTGGATCCGTTTTTAAAAAAATGATAGCTATCGTTTTGAATTTGTTTTCCAAGAGCTCCAGAAAGTGCGGCGCCAAAAACTGGCGAAACGCCTATCAGAGGGTGATCTTGCGGCTGATATCTATCGTGGATAATTTCATACGCAGGCACAACGACTTCATCACCAACCCCCGTCAAATTGTCAACTTTAAGTTTATAGTAAATTTCGCCATTTGGCGTCAAAAGGGGTTCGACTTTTCGCGGATCTAAAATATAAAGAGCCTCGATTTTTCCAAAAGAGTCCCTTTGTTTCAAAACATAGGTATTTCCAAACTCAAGTTTAGAAGTCATCCACCAGCTTCGGAATTGAACGCCGTTTTGATAGTGATTAGGTTTTTTCAAAAGAAGATGAACGCCATCATCGGCGGTCTCCCAAATGCCGTTTTTTTTAACTTTTACTCCTGGAGCCATCTTTGCAATGTCTGAAGAAATCAAAGTTTTGCAGGCGTAAATAGCGAAAAAGTCGCGAACTCCTGAAAGCCGTACTTCTTCGTTTTTTTGCCAACTGCCTGCGAAAAAATCACGAACTAGGGAGCCGAAGCCGCCAAATCCGCTATTTATCGGATGCAGACTTTCTTGTGGTTTTTTCTGTTTTTTTCGAAATAGATTCAACGACTTCCTCTGACTTTGAAGTTACTTCCTCGATTTTTTTAGCTTTTTTTGATTTATCTTTCTTTGGCCAAAAAACTTCTATATTCTTAAATCTAGATAAAAATTTAGCTTTTTTTTCTGTGTGAAACTCAACAACGCCACTTTTTAGATTTTTTACTTTAATTTTCATTCAATCCTCGCTTTAAAAAAAAGGGTGAGAAACCCCACCCTTTTAGATGAACGAATTACGACCAACCGTCATTTTTCGAAGTGTCAACACAAACAACGGCTCCTGCGCGTCGTTTTAGCCAATTAACATACCTCTCAGCACGGATTGCAACTTGGTTTGTTTGAAACATCGAAACGGGGATGCTCGCAGCAACATCTTCGGCAGTCGCGTCTTTTGCTTTCGCGCCATCGAAGACAGTTTGCGGCGCGGTGTCCATTATTAACGACGCTTCGCGAGATGCATCAATAGTTACAACGCCATCATCAGCTAGCCAAATTTCATTCGCAAAAGCTAAAATAAACAAATTGCTATCAACATGACTGGAAGTCAAAAGAGGAACACCGTCTATATTTCCGCCGTGAATTGTCACATTCGGGAACCTGCGGTTATCAGCAACAGTTTTTAACCCTGCGAGCTTCATTGCAACGGCGGGGGTTGTTATGTAAACAGCTCCAGACAAATCGAAATTAGCGTTTATTGCAGAAGTCCAAAGTGCCAAGATGTCTGCTTCTGGATTACCAGTGCCGTTTGCGCAAGTTAAGCCGTAAGTAACAGATGCTGGTTGAACGCCAGCTTCGCCAGCGTTAGTTTTTCCGATAAAGTCGGCATCCATTACCTGCTTGACTGCGGCTGCTAAGTCGTCGCGAATCAAAGCTTCGGCGGATGGATTTGGAAAACGAAGAAGCTCTTCACTTGCTACAGTGATAGCAGCGAGCTTTGTAAACCCCAAGTTAACAGAGTCAAAAGCTTGCTTAGTTAAGGGCTTGTGTTTTCCTTGTCCGACCCATCCTGCGGTACCGCCAGCGGTTTGGCTTTTGATGTTCACATTAAAGGGAAGTCCGCGAAGAGCTGGCACTCCGTTTTGACCAAATTTTCCAATCAGCGTTTGAGGTCTCAAAAATTCTACAAAGTCGGTAGAAATTTCTTGGTATTCAGACAGCTTAGCTGCCCAATTTAAATCAGTGGTGCTTCCGCCATCAACCGCAGCTTTCATGATGTGATGAAGTCGTTTGTCTTTGTCAAATGCTCTTTTCGCAATTCGCTCAGCTTGAGGAATATCACCTTTAGCGGCACCGACAGCCATGACAAAGCGAGCGAAAGCAATCCCTTTGTCTAGTTTTTCTGGGGCTTCGTGAAAAGCGACTCCAGAAAAGTCTTTGGTATCACTTTTAATAGACTTTGCAACTGGCACTGCTTTTTCTATAGACTCTGATTGCAAAGTCTCTAAATCTTTTATTTCAAGTTCCAGCTCTTTTATCTGAACTTGAGCATCATCAAATTCTGCTCGCTCATCGGCATTTTTTGAGCGCTCTTCTTCAATAGATTTTTGTTGAATTGCCGCCATTTTTTCGCGCAACTCGGCAATAGTTGCTTTTAATCGCTTTATTATTTCTGCGTATTTCATGTTTTTTCCTTTGGGCTTCAATGAAAAAGAAACCCCGTTTGATTTTTTCGCAACAGCGACCGGTGATTTTTCCGCTACAGCGGGATTTTTATTTAAATTTTTACTAAATATCGAGCGAACGACAGTTACATTACCATTTTGATTCGCTGGAATTGTACAAAGTGAGATTTCCAACAATCTCCACTTTAAATACTTATAACCAGACTCGATTTTCTCAAACTCAAGTGCCCGAAAACCAATGCTTAACCCACGCATCAACTTTGTCTTCATGGATGACCAAGCTTCTTGAAGTCTTGCGGTCATCGCTGGCGGCATATCGTCGGTCGGTTTTTGAACATAACCCTTCACTTTGATTTTGTTGCCAATAATTTTTATTTCTGTGATGTTGCCGATCGGGTCTTCGCTGGAGTGCTGAAATAAAAAAGGAGTGGGCAGACTAAATTCACCGCCCGACGGGACCACAATGTCGCCATGCAAATCCATCTCAATAGAACTTGCAACTCCTTCAAATTCCCACTCGTCTTCGTCAAAAGATTTTACTTTAAATCGTCCAAACGCTTTTTTTGGCATAATGTCTTCCTCTTTTCATTAAAATAATCTTTTTTTTTATAAAAGTCAAGTAATTACATAAAAAACATTGAAAAAGTTCTGCTAGGCGATTTTGGATTTAAAGCCATCAGCGTAGCAGCGTTAAACAAAGCCATCAGCGGGTCAATTTTAGCGGTGCCACTCGCTTGCTTTGTTATCATAATTGAATTTGCTCTCTGCTCTATTTTCGCATTTCCGACACACCAGCGCATTAAGCTTTGTTTTGCCGGTGAAAAAGCTTGTTCAGTTGCAAGCCATCTTTCAACAGTTTTTATAGCTCCGCCAAGCCTCCAGCCTTGCGAAATTCCAACGACGTCTTTTTCTGTAAATTCGCGGGCTTCTAATTCGTCCATAATCGCACCAATTCCTGCTGGGTCCACGCCAATTTTATCTAATTTTCCGCTTTCTTTCAATATTTCGCAAAAATCACAAAGCTCTTGCACATCGTCGCCCACGCTTTTTATTATTGAAAGCTCGCCTAAATTTTTAAAGTCTTGTAATCGAGGAGCTATTTCTTTTCGTCTATCCAAAACGCTTTGACTTGCCCACGCATAACCCCAGCCTATTTTTTTATTATTTTCGGTTCTCCCGATTACATAAAAACCGAGCAAGTCGTCTAAGCCGCCTCCATCAATTCCAGCCGTTATCACTTCGCTTTTTGAAATCAAATCATCAAAAGAAAGTGCGATTTCTGCACCTTCCCAAAAATCTGCACCGCTCCAACGGTCACTAGCTAAAGACAACCCAATTTCTATATTCAAGTGTTTTGCGAAGAATTTTTGAAGGTCTCCCTCTTCGCCCTCTTCTGCTACTTTTTGCACTCGCTTCAAATAATCGATGGACACGCTTTTATGCAAATTTGGGTTCGGTATATGCCAAAAATCTTCATTTAAGTAGTCTTTGTTCTCAATTTGCTCTTTTGAAAACTCATAAATCACGGGTAAAGCAGTTTTATCGATGATTTCACCATCTCGAACTTTTCTAAAATAATTGAGTTTTTCTTTAAAAACTCCTGCGGGCGCTTCGTCGCTTTGAGTTGTTAAAAAAATGGTGAAGCCCTCGGGTCTTGACGCTTGTCCGCCGGTAGCTTCCATCAGCATCCCAGATGCGCCAGATTTTTTCCCAAAAAGCCAAAGCTCATCGATTAACACACGGCCTGCTTTTTTTCCGCCAACGGTTGACGGATCTGCCGCCACGATTTTTAAACTATTGCCCGTGACTCGGCACTCGATCGAGCGAACGTGATCGCGCACATTTAAGCGTGCCGAAAGCTCGGGGTCTGCTCGAACCATCGCGGCAGCGGGAGTGAATGCGTTTTTTGCGACTTCAATAGTCGGTGCTAAAATCAAATGTTCTTCGTCGTTACGCCAGCTTAACAAAAGAGCAGTTAGCATTATGCCTGCGCTCAAAGTTGACTTTGTGTTTTTTTTCGCTATCATTAGAAAAAAATTATTTATCTCTTGAACGCCTGTATCGGGGTTATACGCCCCGAACACAGCAGACACGAAGTCAAAAACCCAAGTCCGCGAAACCTCGCCAAAAGTGGGTTGACCCGGCAAATCAGAAATTCGCAATCGCTTAAAGATAGCTAAAGCCTGATCCGCAGATTCTTTGTAAATCGGCGGAGGGATTATAGACTTATTGTCTAAAAGCAATTCATTCCAATTTTTACAAGAAGTCATTTATCATTACTCATCACTTTAAATTCGGGTGCACGCATCGGAGCAAACGACTGTGTTGCTTTTTCTGCAGCTATTTTTTTAAGTCCCTTTGCTCCAATCGAATCCCTAGCCCTACCCTGCGTCGCTTCGGCATGAACATGCACTGCTTTTGAAAGTGCTATTTCTCGCCGAGTCAATTGCTCAATTAGCGAATGCTTAGGGTTTATTACTAAGCGTCCTTCTTCGTTTTCGATTGTATGCCCCTCTTTCTCAAGCTCAGAGTTTAGCTGCTCAATAGTCGCTTGAGCCCTCGCCAAATATACAGCTTTTGAAACATCGGGCGGCGTCCAATTTTCCGCAAGCTTTGTTGAAAGAATTGTTTTTAATATTTGCTCTTCCTTTTTTTTCACTTTTAGATGAGCAGGGATAGCAACACCCGCCACCAATTTAACTTTCTTCATTTTTAGCCTCACTTTTTTAGCGAATGTTCAAAAGCATTCCAAAGTTTATCCGTGACCCGCATTTTTCGGCATTTTTGAATTAAGCCGACAGCGTTTTGCTTAACACGCAAGTAAGGGTTATCAAATGGAACTCCAGTTCGCGGATGTAAGCTAATGCTGCCGTTTTGACGAATGTTTTTTTCTGCTTCGATGTACTGAAAAAACGCGTCAATGTAAATTTGCACTTCGCTTGAAGATGCAGCTTTGTTATTTGATTTCAAATAAGCAGAAATCTCATCTCTATTTTTTAAATCGACCATATCTTTTGACCCTCCGCCATTTTAAATAATTTTTGTTCTTTTCTAAATTCGTTGGTTTCAGTCGTTGACCATCTTTTTTTGCCTTTAAAAAACCTAAGGTTTCAGCGTCGAAGCACGCAGATACTTTTGAAGCTTTGTAAATGTCTTCTCCAGAACAATTTGAGGGCAAAAAAGGAAGCTCTGATTCAATACTTTTCACTAAATCAAATCCAGCATCCCCGCCTTCCGATAAATCAAAGTTTTCAAATCGAGGATTGAAGTTCAAATTCATGGATCCGCGAAGCAAGAGCTTAAGGCCGCTCTCACTTTCGATGGTTGCCATTTTTGCATGATTTAAAACATATCGGACCGACTCGCTCCCAAAGTGTTTACGCCATTTTTTAATAATGTCCCTGTTTTTAATTCTAGCGCCGCCATCGATTATCAGCGTGCCTGCAGTCACTTCGTCATCAAGCAAAAGTCTGTTAATTACTTGCACCTCATAATCTGCTACAGTCCAAGTCCATATTGAAATTTTTGATCTGCCAACTTGGCTTAAGCAGTGTAAAATTGCATCAACCATCGACCACTGCCCGCGGGTTATTGCAAAAATGTGACAATCTTTTTTTATTTCGCCGATAGCATCGCCAGCGGATTTAAGACTTTCAACTGCGTGAAATTCTCTTGATTTTTGTCGAGCACTTCTCTTCATGTTTACTCCTGTTTTTTTAAATTTTCTCGCGCGCGAAATTTTTGGACGCTTTTGTCCCAAAAATCTCTACGTGAG
>CAYPYI010000062.1:0-8410 GCA_964415085.1 uncultured Tissierellaceae bacterium | reverse complement strand
ATAGCCAAGTGGTAAGGCAGAGGCCTGCAAAGCCTTTACCCTCGGTTCAAATCCGAGTACCACCTCCATAAAAATACATTAGACTATCACAAAATTGTGGTAGTCTTTTTTTTGTGTTTTTATAGTAGAAGTATCATTTTTAAGATGAATATAATATAATTTAAGTAGGTGATAGATTATGAAAAGGATAGCAATTATTGCAGGAAATGCAAATGATGAAATTATAAATAATTTAGAGGAAATAGGATTTACTGTAATTAAGACAATAGAATGTATAGATACATATGAGGAGATCATGTAT
The DNA here is from genome assembly GCA_964415085.1 of uncultured Tissierellaceae bacterium. Classification (GTDB taxonomy): domain Bacteria; phylum Bacillota; class Clostridia; order Tissierellales; family Tissierellaceae; genus CAYPYI01. Next base: position 8,109 of record CAYPYI010000062.1, on the reverse strand, counting down.
CATCCAGATATAGTTATAACTAAAATAAGTGATAATGAAATTATTATAGATCCTAAATACTATGATTATTATAAGGATAAACTTGATAGCTTTGATATAAGTATATATAAAGGGTATAAGACTGTTGAGGATAAATATCCTAAAAATATAATATATAATGCAGCGATTATAGGTGAAAATGCAATACACAACTTTAAATATACAGATAGAAGATTGACTGAATTATTAAAGACTAAGAAAATGAATTTTATAAATGTAAATCAAGGATATACTAAATGTTCAACAGTTACTATAGCTAATAAAGCTATTATTACATCGGATAAAACAATTTATACTAAATCTAAAGATCATGGGATAAAATCACTCTTAATAGATTCTAAGCAAATTATTTTACCAGGATTTGAGTATGGCTTTATAGGTGGAGCAAGTGGATTTTACAAAGATACGCTATACTTTACAGGTAAGATAGACACACATTCATCAAGAAGTGATATTTTATCTTTCTTAGAAGATATGGATATAAAAGTGAAATATCTATCTAATAAACCAGCAATAGATTTAGGGAGTATAATCTTTTTGTAAGGGGGATCTTATGAAAAAAAGATATTTGATATATATAGTAATCATTACATTTCTACTAGCTATAAGCTTTAATATATATAATAAAAGAAATATACCTTTAAAAGAAATATATTCATTTAAAAAGCCTTTTGTTTTAGGTAAAGATTTATATATTAATGATTTCTACAATGAAAATTTATTTTCGAAAGATGAAAATATAAATTCATATCAAACAGAAGATAAGTTCTTTCCTTATAAAAGATTAAGTAAAGAACAAGCGAAAGAAGATGTAGACTATTTGATGAAGGAATTAGAGGATAAATATACTCTTTATAAAATTATTAATAGTTTAGGAGAATTAGATTTAGCAAGAGATAGAATATATAATGAAATATATGATGGTATGACTAGTAAGGAACTTGAAATCATATTACTTAGGCATTTAAAATATATAGATGACTCACACTTTACAATAAATAAAAGGAAATTAAAACCTAACTTTATAACTCAAGTAGCTGAAGGAATTATAATTAATAATATAGAAAACGAATATTATATAGGAAATGAAAAAATTAAAAATATAGAAGCCTTAAAAGAATATATAAAGCCATCTATAAACAGCCAAGGAGAAATCATCTATAGATTATTTTTCAAGAAAAATAAAATAAATGAAAAGCAAGTAAAAGAGATTATTTTGGAAAATAATAAAAAAATAGATCTTGTTTGGAAAAGTACAAATAATTTAAATCATGATACTTTAGAGCCTGAATACTATGAAAATGAAAATTATGCAGCTTTAAGAATAAAAGAATTTTATCATCCAGAAGATGAGATATATCAAAGATATATTATTGATAAAGTTTCTTCTTTAGCTAAGAAAGATTACCAGATATTAGATTTAAGAGGAAATCATGGAGGGAATGGGGTTTTGGCATCGGGAATTTTTTACACTTATTCAGGAAATAAACCTCTATATTCTCATGATAGTATAATAAATGTTAATATTAATAAGTTTTATATAGAAGGATACGCTTATGATATAAATTTAATAAAATCCCACCTTAAATTTATGGGATATGAACGGGTAAATGATAATACTTTTATTCTAAGAAAATCAGATAAAATGTATAGAAAAAAAGAGCCTTTATTCATTTTAGTTGATGGATCAACATCATCTGCTAGTGAACATCTAATAGACATGTTTAAACATATGACTAATTCAATTCTTGTAGGTATTCCAACATCTGGTACAATGAAAAGTTCTAGTGTCTATAATGTGGTTTTAAATAACTCCTATATAAGTGTTAACTTTGGTAATATGTATGTTCACTATAATGACAAATATTTTAAAGAATTCTATGGTTTTGAACCAGACATATGGATAGAATCAGAATTTGCAGAGGAAAATATAATTGAATTTATAAACAAGCTTATAAATGAAAATAATTAGATAATATGTAACTTTACTTTCATAAAGTATAAATTAATGATATTATATAATAATATATATAAATAGTTAAATGGAGGTAATTATATGACTGAAAATAAAATAAAACCATCTACAATTGCTGGGTTTATGGAACTACTTCCAGAAGATCAAATTTTATTCAATGATATGATGGATACGATAAAGAAAAATTATGAATTACATGGATTTGTTCCAATTAATACACCTAACATAGAGTGGAAGGAAGTTTTACTAGCTAAAGGTGGCGGTGAAACGGCACAACAAATTTATGAAATTGAAACTGAAGGTACAGAAATGGCATTAAGATTTGACTTAACAGTTCCACTAGCTAAATATTCAACTTTATATTTCTCGGAACTTACATTTCCTTTTAGAAGATATCATATAGGAAAAGTATATAGAGGAGAAAGAAATCAAAGAGGAAGATTTAGAGAGTTTTATCAATGTGATGTTGATATAATAGGAAATGGTAAGTTAGATATTATAAATGATGCTGAAATTCCAAGCGTAATATATAAAACATTTAAAGATTTAGGTTTTGATTCATTTACAATAAAAATAAATAATAGAAAACTTTTAAGTGGATTTTTTGAAAGCTTAGGAATAAATGATAGTACATATGTACTAAGAAGTATAGATAAGCTAGAGAAAATAGGAAAAGATAAAGTACAAAAAGAATTGATGGAACAAGGTCTAACAGAAGAAGATAGTTTGAAAGTAATTGACTTTATAAATATAAAAGGTACAAATCAAGAAATAATAGAACAGTTAAAAGAATTAGAAGTAGATAGTGATTTATTCAAAGAAGGCTTAGATGAATTAGAAATAGTTTCTAATTACATTAAAGAATTTGGAGTAATTGAATCTAACTATGAAATAGATTTAACTATAGCAAGAGGTCTTGATTATTATACTGGAACAGTTTATGAAACTATTTTAGATGATTACAAAGATGTAGGAAGTGTTTGTTCTGGGGGAAGATATGATGATTTAGCATCTAACTTTACGGATTTAAAAATGCCTGGTGTAGGTATATCTATAGGACTTACTAGATTGTTCTTCCAATTAAGAGAGGCTGGCATTATAAAACCTAATACAAAGACTCTATCAAAAGCTTTAATTATACCTATGAAAGGCTGTATGGAAGCTGGGGTAAGAACTGTTAATATGATAAGAAGTAAAAATATACCAGCACAGATATATGTAGAAAATGATAAAATGGGCAAGAAATTTGGATATGCTGATAAACTTCAGATTCCTTATGTTGTTATAATTGGAGAAAGTGAAGTAGAAAACAATACCTATTCTTTAAAGAATATGATAACAGGAGATCAAGAAGAAGTATCATTTGATGAATTAATAGAAAAAATTAAATAGTTTGACAAAGCTAATATTAAAATATATAATGTTGTTAATTGAAAATAAGGCAATGATGGGACGAGTAAATTATTATTTCTTTACAGAGAGAGTAAATATAGCTGAGATTTTACTTATATGAAAGATAGTTGAAGACTACCCCAGAGCCAGGTCTGAATAAGGATCTCGTATACATGCGTTAAATGTACTAATTAAGAAGTAATTAGGGTGGAACCACGAAATAATATATCCTTTCGTCCCTACATGTAAATGTAGGGGTGAGAGGATTTTTTTATAAAATTTTAAATAGGAGGGTTATTATGGAAAAAATTAAAATTACTTTACCAGATGGGTCAGTAAAAGAACATGACAAGGGTGTATTAGTTTATGATATAGCAAAAGATATTTCAGAAGGACTTGCAAGGGTGGCATTAGGTGCTGTGGTTAACGGAAAAACTATGGGAATGCAAGAGAGTGTAAATGAGGACGCAGATGTTAAAATTGTAAAATTTGAAGATAAAGAAGGAAAAGAAATATTCTGGCATACATCATCACATATATTAGCTCATGCAGTTCAAAATTTATATCCAGGAGTAAAATTTGCAATAGGACCAGCTATTGAAAATGGATTCTATTATGATTTAGATACAGAGCATAGATTTGTTCCAGAAGATTTAGAAAAAATAGAAAACGAAATGAAAAAGATAGCTAAAGAAAATTATAAGTTAGAAAGAATTGTAATGTCTAGACAAGAAGCGATAGATTTCTTTAAGGAAAAAGATGAAATTTACAAAGTTGAACTTATAGAAGAATTACCAGAAGATGAAGAAATAACAGTTTATAAAATGGGGGATTTTGTAGATTTATGTGCAGGACCACATTTATATGAAACTAAAAAAGTTAAAGCTGTAAAACTTTTGAGTATAGCTGGAGCATATTGGAGAGGAAATGAAAACAATACAATGCTTCAAAGAATCTATGGCGTTTCTTTTGAAAAGAAAAAAGATTTAGATGAATATCTAAATAGATTAGAAGAAGCTAAAAAGAGAGATCATAGAAAATTAGGAAAAGAAATGGACTTATTCAGTATACATGAAGAGGGACCAGGATTCCCATTCTTCCATCCAAAAGGCATGATATTAAGAAATGAACTTGAAAATTTCTGGAGAGAGATACATTTAGAAAAAGGATATGGAGAAATAAAAACTCCTATTATCTTAAATCAAGAGTTATGGTTGCAATCAGGTCACTGGGATCACTACAAAGATAATATGTATCTAACAGTTATAGATGATGAAAACTATGCGATAAAACCTATGAACTGTCCAGGAAGTATTTTGATTTATAAATCAGGTTTAAGAAGTTATAGAGATTTACCACTTAAATGGGGTGAATTAGGTCTTGTTCATAGACACGAATTATCAGGAACATTGCATGGACTTATGAGAGTTAGATCATTTACTCAAGATGATGCCCATGTATTCTGTTTACCAGAACAAGTAAAAGATCAGTTAGTTGAAGTAATAGAACTTGCAGATTTAATTTACAGTACTTTTGGATTCAAATATAGTGTAGAATTATCAACTAGACCTGAGAATTCAATGGGATCTGAAGAACAATGGGATATAGCAGAAAATGGTCTTAAAGAAGCATTAGAAGAAAAGGGAATAGAATATAGAATAGATGAGGGAGATGGAGCGTTCTACGGTCCAAAAATAGACTTCCAATTAGAAGATGCAATAGGAAGAACTTGGCAATGCGGAACTATACAATTAGATTTCCAAATGCCTGAAAGATTTGAAATGGAGTATATTGATAATAATGGTGAGAAGAAAAGACCAGTGATGATTCATAGAGCCCTATTTGGTTCAATGGAAAGATTTATGGGAATATTAATAGAACATTATGCAGGTAAATTCCCAGCTTGGTTAGCACCTGTACAAGTTAAAATCTTACCAATTTCAAGTAAATTTAATGACTATGCATATGAAGTAAAAGAAAAAATGAAAAAAGATGGCATCAGGGTTGAAGTAGACTCAAGAGATGAAAAAGTAGGATTTAAGATAAGAGAAGCTCAGCTTAGTAAAACTCCATACATGTTAATAGTAGGAGAACAAGAGGTAAATAGTGAATCTGTTTCAGTAAGAAGTAGAGATGAAGGAGATTTAGGACAATTAAAAGTAGATGAATTCATATCTAAGCTAAGTGATGAGATAGAGAATAAAAATTAATTATTAGGGTAAATTTATATTAAGTATAAGAAAAAGTAGAGATATCTCTACTTTTTCATTCTAATTGGGAGGGATATTATGAAAATGTTTAAATCGGATAATGTATCAGGAGTAGATAATAGAATTTTAGAATATTTACTTAAGATAAATAAAAATCATGAGAATCCATATGGAGAAGATTTTTACTCAGCTGAAGCTACAAAAAGAATTTCAAAACTATTAAATAAAGAAGTAACTGTATATTATGTTACAAGTGGAACGGCATCTAATGTTATAGCTTTATCTAGCATACTAAGACCTTATCAAGGGGTTGTATGTACTGATACGGCGCATATAAATACAGATGAAGCAGGAGCTTTTGAGAGATTCTCAGGCTCAAAGATATTACAAGTTGAAAATCATAATGGCAAAATTAAAATAGAAGATATTCAAAAATATGTAAATAACTTAGGAGATGAACATTTATCCCAAGCAAAAGTAATATCAATCTCACAATTAACTGAACTTGGAACTTTATACACAAATGAAGAAATTAAGGAAATAGCTGATTATGCTCATGAAAATAATATGTATCTTCACTTGGATGGGGCAAGAATATCAAATGCAGTTGTAGCTCTTAACACAACATTTGAAGATATGGTAGTAAAAACAGGTGTAGACATATTATCTTTTGGTGGTACTAAAAATGGAATGATGATAGGAGAAGCTATAGTATGTCTTAATGAGAAATTGGATGAAGAAATAAAATTCCATAGAAAACAAGGTATGCAGTTATTATCCAAGATGAGATATTTATCAGCTCAATTTATTCCTTATATAGATGATAATATATGGTATGAAAATGCAAAACATTCAAATGATATGGCCACATATCTAAAAAATGAACTTAAAAAAATAGATAATATTAAAATAGATGATAATTTATATGGAAACATGATATTTCTTAATATGGACAAGAAATATATAAATGCATTAAAAGATGAAATCGGATTTAATGTTATAAATGATGACTATGTTAGAATTGTGACTTCTTTTGATACAGAAAAAGAAGAAATTGATAACTTTATAAAAAAACTAAAAGAGGTGAAGTAATGGATTTTGATATACTTGTTAATAATTATAAAGATGAAATAATAAGATCAACTCAAGAACTAGTTAGAATAAAATCAGTAGAAGAGGAAAAAACTAGTGAAAATGCACCTTTTGGTGATGGGGTAAGAAAGGCACTTGATAATGTTATAAAATTATGTAGTGATTTAGGATTTAAAGTTGAAGACTTTGATGGATATGCAGCTCATGCTGATTTAGGAGATCAGGAAGAAACTGTGGGTGTTTTAGCTCATATAGACGTAGTTCCAGAAGGAGATGGTTGGAAGTATCCACCATATGCAGCAGAAATACATGATGATAAAATTTATGGAAGAGGTACTATGGACGATAAAGGTCCAGCGATAGCTGTAGTTTATGCTATGAAAATATTAAAAGATTTAGATGTGAAATTAAGTAGAAAGATAAGAATTATTTTTGGTGCAAATGAAGAAACTGGATGGAAATGTATGGACCACTATTTTAGTATTGTAGAGCCACCAACTATGGCATTTACACCAGATGCTAACTTCCCTGTAATTTATGGAGAAAAAGGAATACTTGTATTTGATCTTGAAAAAGATATAACTTCAAATGATGGTAAAGTGAAGGTGATATCTTTAAAAGGAGGAAATGCTCCTAACATGGTTCCGGATTTAGCAGTAGTTGAATTAGATTTAACAGATGGAAATCGTGCAGTAGAGATTGTTGATAAATATATTGATAATGGCTATGATATAGAGTATTCTATAGAGGGGTCTATGATGACCATTAAGGCAAATGGAGTATCCGCTCATGGAAGTACTCCTGAAGTTGGTAAAAATGCTATATCCTATCTATTAGAGGTTTTAGAAGAGATATTAGAAGATGGAAACTCTTTTAAAGAGTTTGCAAAATTCTATAATGAAAAAATAGGATTTAATGTAAATGGAGAAAATATAGGATGTGGCCTGGAAGATGACATATCAGGTAAATTAAATTTCAACGTAGGTGTTATAAAAGTTGAAGATGAAAAAATAATCTTAACTTCTAATATTAGATATCCTATTAAATCTTCAGAAGAAGAAGTCTATAATGGTATTAATAGTAGTATTTCAGGATTAGGAATAAATTTAATAAAAAAGAGTAGCCAGGAACCATTATACGTACCTGAAGATAATTTTTTAGTTGAACAACTTATGAATGTATATAGAGAAGAAACAAATGATGAAAGCTCAAAACCTATTACAATAGGTGGGGGAACATATGCAAGAGCTATAGATAATGCTGTAGCATTTGGGCCAGTATTTCCAGGACAAGTAGAACTAGCTCATCAAAAGAATGAGTTTATAGAAATAGATCACTTATTAAAACTTGTAACTATATATACTAAGGCATTATATAATTTAGCGAAGTAATTAAAAAAAT
>CAYPYI010000061.1:0-8496 GCA_964415085.1 uncultured Tissierellaceae bacterium | reverse complement strand
TTAACAGTATTAGAATTATCAGAATTAGTAAAAGCATTAGAAGAAGAATTTGGTGTTAGTGCAGCAGCTCCAATGGCAGTAGCAGCAGCACCAGTTGCAGGAGCAGGAGAAGCAGCAGTTGAAGAAAAAGACGAATTTGACGTAATATTAGCTGACGCAGGAGCTAAAAAAATCCAAGTAATCAAAGTTGTAAGAGACTTAACAGGATTAGGATTAAAAGAAGCTAAAGAAGTAGTTGACGGAGCTCCAAAACCAGTTAAAGAAGGCGTTGCAAAAGACGAAGCAGAAAAAATCAAAAAAGATTTAGAAGAAGCTGGAGCAAGCGTAGAATTAAAATAGTTTTCAATTTAAAAAAGGCTTTCAAATATGAGAGCCTTTTTTCTTATATAAAAACATTAAAAGTTAATTAGTATTATTATGTAAAATGGGTATAATAGTTGACATAAGTGTCTTATTGTGATATTATAATTAACTGCATAATAATAAATAATTAATATGGGAAATTAGTGTACAACTAGTATATAATAGCATGGTATCAACTATCTATTGTATAGTAAGATTATGGATATAAAACTCAAATACATCACCAAAAGTGCAAGGTTGCTTTTGGGTATTTTAATTTACAAGGGGGAATTTATTTATGGTACATCCTGTAACATATGGAAAGCGCGTCAGGATGAGTTATTCTCGCATTGAGGAAGTATTAGATCTACCGGATTTAATAGAAATTCAGAAAGCGTCATATGAACAATTTATTAAAGAAGGCTTAAAAGAAGCTTTCGAAGATATATCTCCAATAGAAGATTATACTGGAGAATTAGTACTTGAAATAGTTGATTACTATGTAAGTAATGAACTAAAGTATGACGAGAAAGAAGCGAGAGAAAGAGACGCGAATTATTCCGCACCTTTAAAAGTAAAAGTAAGACTTATTAACAAAGAAACGGGTGAGGTAAAAGAACAGGAAGTCTTTATGGGAGACCTTCCGCTAATGACTGATAAAGGTACATTTATAATAAATGGTGCCGAAAGAGTTGTAGTAAGTCAGTTAGTTAGATCCCCGGGGGTATATTATGTTGTAGAGTTAGATAAAAAGAATGGTAAAAGATTATATTCATCAACAGTTATACCTAATAGAGGAACGTGGTTAGAATATGAAACAGACGCTAATGATATTGTATCTGTTAGGATCGATAGAACTAGAAAGTTACCATCAACAATATTGTTAAGGGCAATGAGCCTATCTAGTGATCAAGAGATAATTAATGTGATGGGGGAATCTGAGCAACTTTTAAAAACATTAGAAAAAGATACTACGAAGAATGAAGAAGAAGCTTTGTTAGAAATCTATAAAAGATTAAGACCAGGTGAACCACCGACTTTAGACAGTGCAAAAACTATGATTGAAAACATGTTTTTCGACCCTAGGAGATATGATCTTGCTAGAGTGGGAAGATACAAATTTAACAAAAAATTAGCACTATTTAATCGTATAGCAGGCTTAGATGCAGCATATGATATAGTTAATCATGAAACAGGCGAAATCCTTATTAAAGAAGGAGAAATGATTACAAGAGATATTGCTATTGAAATTGAAAATAGTGGTATCAATAGTGTTGATGTAAGACTTAAAGAGGGAGACGTAGTTAGAGTTTTAGGAAATAACTTCGTATCAACAGAAGCTTTTGAATTAAACTTTTCACTAGATGAATTTGGTTTAAGAGAAAAAGTTTACTACCCTTTAATGAAAAAACTTATTGAAGAAAATGAAAATGATGAAGATTTGAAAAAAGCTATTGAAGAAAATGTTAAAGACTTATCACCAAAACACATATTACCAGATGATATACTAGCAAGTGTAAATTATGAGTTTAACTTATTCTTTGGAATAGGTAACACTGATGATATAGACCACTTAGGAAACAGAAGGTTAAGAAGTGTAGGAGAGTTACTTCAAAATAGATTTAGAATAGGTCTATCTAGAATGGAAAGAGTTGTAAGAGAAAGAATGACAACTCAAGATGTAGACGTAGCAACTCCACAAGAACTTATTAACATTAGACCTGTAGTAGCTTCATTAAAAGAATTCTTTGGAAGTTCTCAACTTTCACAATTCATGGACCAGACAAATCCTCTAGCAGAACTTACTCATAAAAGAAGAATGTCTGCATTAGGACCAGGTGGTTTAAGTAGAGATAGAGCAGGTTTCGAAGTAAGGGACGTTCACCATTCTCACTATGGTAGAATGTGTCCAATAGAAACACCTGAAGGACCAAATATAGGTTTAATAACTTCACTTACAACTTATGCAAGAATAAATGAATATGGCTTTATAGAAGCTCCATATAGAAAAGTAGAAAATGGTAGACTAACAGGTCAAATTGACTATTTAACTGCAGATGTTGAAGATGAGTTTACAATAGCTCAGTCAAATGAGCCAGTAGATGAAAATTATGAATATATTAGTGATAGAGTTGTTGCCAGGGGTAGAAATGGTGTAGTCGACGTATTCCCTAAGAATGAAATCAACTACATGGACGTTTCACCAAAACAAATAGTATCAGTAGGTACAGCAATGATACCTTTCCTTGAAAATGATGACGCCAACAGAGCTCTAATGGGTGCGAACATGCAGAGGCAAGCAGTTCCATTACTTACAGCTGAAGCGCCAATAGTAGGAACAGGTATAGAATATAGAACAGCAAAAGATTCTGGTGTTGTAGTTGTAGCTAAAAATGCTGGAGTTGTAGAAAAAGTAAGTTCAGAAAGAATTATAGTAAGAAGAGAAGATGGAAAAACTGACGAATATAAATTATTAAAATTCGAAAGATCAAACCAAGGAACTACAATCAATCAAAAACCAATAATTAAATCTGGTGAAAAGATTGAAAAAGGACAAGTAATAGCTGATGGACCAAGTACAGATTTAGGAGAAATAGCCTTAGGTAAAAACATATTAATTGCCTTCATGACATGGGAAGGTTATAACTATGAAGATGCTATTTTAATTAGTGAAGAGTTGGTTATTAAGGATGTATTAACTTCAGTTCATATAGAAGAATATGAATCAGAAGCAAGAGATACAAAGTTAGGACCAGAAGAGATTACAAGAGATATACCAAATGTTGGAGAAGATATGTTAAAAGATCTTGATGACAGAGGTATAGTAAGAATTGGTGCAGAAGTTAATCCACAAGATATATTAGTTGGTAAAGTTACTCCTAAAGGAGAAACTGAATTAACAGCTGAGGAAAGATTATTAAGAGCTATTTTCGGTGAAAAAGCAAGAGAAGTTAGAGATACGTCTCTAAGAGTACCACATGGAGTATCAGGTATAATTGTAGATGTTAAAATTTACTCTAGAGAAAATGGTGACGAACTACAAGCTGGAGTAAACAGAAAAGTAAGAGTTTATATAGCAACGAAAAGAAAAATTAGTGTTGGGGATAAAATGTGTGGTAGACACGGTAACAAAGGGGTAATCTCAAGAATATTACCTAAAGAAGATATGCCATATTTACCAGACGGAACACCAATACAATTAGTATTAAACCCACTAGGGGTACCATCACGTATGAATCTTGGACAGGTACTGGAAGTGCATTTAGGACTTGCAGCTAAGAAATTAGGTTGGCATGTAGCAACACCTGTATTTGATGGAGCAAACGAACATGACATAGAAGATGCTTTAGAAAAAGCAGGATATCCAAAAGATGGAAAACTTATGTTAAGAGATGGTAGAACAGGTGAAGAATTCAACAGTCCAATTACAGTAGGATATATGTATATGTTGAAACTTGATCACTTAGTAGACGATAAAATGCATGCAAGGTCAACAGGACCTTACTCATTAGTAACACAACAGCCACTTGGTGGTAAGGCTCAATTCGGAGGCCAAAGGTTTGGAGAGATGGAGGTTTGGGCACTAGAAGCATACGGTGCAGCATACACTCTTCAAGAAATGTTAACAGTTAAATCTGACGATATCGTTGGAAGGGTTAAAACTTATGAGGCTATAGTAAAAGGAGAAAATATACCAGAACCAGGTATTCCAGAATCCTTTAAGGTATTGATTAAAGAACTTCAAAGTTTAGCGCTTGATATTTCAATCATGGGCGAAAATTATGAAGAAATAGAATTACAAGAATCTGTAGATGACGAACTTACAGATTTAGAAAAATTAGAAGAAAGTGTTGACTTAGAGAGAGAAAAACAATCAGTAGGTGTAAAAAGAGCAGACAAGGATGACCTACCAGATGATTTCTTAAATGAGGAAGACGAAGAAGAATAATATTTTTTAAATGTTTGTAATACTTTATTAATAAATTATGAAAGGAGAAATGCTCCTTGTTTGAATTAGATACTTTTGAATCAATAAGAATAGGATTAGCATCCCCGGAAAAAATTAGAGAATGGTCTAAAGGTGAGGTTAAAAAACCTGAAACTATTAATTACAGAACTTTAAAACCTGAAAAAGAAGGTTTATTCTGTGAAAAAATATTTGGACCAACAAAAGATTGGGAATGTAATTGTGGTAAGTATAAAAGAGTAAGATATAAGGGAGTAGTTTGTGATAGATGTGGTGTAGAGGTTACTAAGGCCAAAGTAAGAAGAGAGAGAATGGGGCATATAGAACTAGCAGCACCAGTATCACATATTTGGTATTTCAAAGGGATACCAAGTAGAATGGGACTTATCTTAGATATGTCACCAAGAGCGCTTGAAAAAGTATTATACTTTGCATCATATATAGTAATAGATGCAGGTGATACAGGATTATATGAAAAACAACTTTTAACAGAAGGCGAATATAGAGAAGCAAAAGAGAAATATGCTGATGGCTTTAGAGCTGGAATGGGTGCTGAAGCTATAAAAGAACTTCTAGAAAATATTAACTTAGAAAAAGAATCAGAAGAGTTAAGAAAAGAACTAGAAGATGCTACTGGACAAAAGAAGATAAGAATAACAAGAAGACTTGAAGTTGTAGAAGCTTTTAAACAATCAGGTAATAAACCAGAATGGATTATACTGGATGTAATTCCAGTAATTCCACCAGACTTAAGACCAATGGTTCAATTAGATGGTGGAAGATTTGCAACTTCAGATCTAAATGATTTATATAGAAGAGTAATAAACAGAAATAATAGACTTAAAAGACTTCTTGATTTAGGAGCACCAGAAATCATTACTAGAAATGAAAAAAGAATGCTTCAAGAAGCAGTGGATGCACTAATTGATAACGGTAGAAGAGGAAGACCAGTTACAGGACCAGGAAATAGACCACTTAAGTCTTTATCAGACATGCTTAAAGGTAAGCAAGGTAGATTTAGACAGAACTTACTAGGTAAGAGGGTTGACTATTCAGGAAGATCTGTAATAGTAGTTGGACCAGAACTTAAACTTTATCAATGTGGACTTCCAAAACAAATGGCTTTAGAGTTATTCAAACCATTTATTATGAAAGAATTAGTTGAAAAAGAATATGCACACAATATTAAATCAGCTAAAAGAATGGTAGAAAGAATGAGACCGGAAGTATGGGATGCTCTTGACGTTGTAATAAAAGACCACCCAGTACTACTAAACAGAGCACCGACGCTTCATAGACTTGGAATACAAGCCTTTGAACCTGTGTTAATAGAAGGTAAAGCTATAAAGCTTCACCCATTAGTATGTACAGCTTATAACGCTGACTTTGACGGTGACCAAATGCCTGTGCATTTACCATTATCAGTAGAAGCTCAAGCTGAAGCTAGATTATTAATGTTATCAACAAATAACATTCTAGCTCCAAAAGATGGTAAACCTATAACAACACCAACTCAAGATATGGTTTTAGGTAGTTACTACTTAACTATAGATAAAGAAAATGCTAAAGGTGATGGGAAATACTTTAAAGACTATGATGAAATGATGAAAGCTTACTTTAATGGAGATGTAGATGTACACGCAAGAGTTAAGGTAAGAATTAAATTAGATGAAGACGACAAGGGTGAACTAGTGGAAAGTACTGTTGGTAGATTTATCTTCAACGAGCATATCCCACAAAACCTTGGATTTGTAGATAGAGAAAAAGATAAATATTCTTTAGAAGTTGATGCAGTAGTAGATAAAGGTAAATTAGAAGTTATAGTTGATAAATGTTATAGAAGACATGGAAATACTGTAACAGCTGTTTTACTAGATCACATTAAGGAAGTAGGATTCCATTATTCAACAAAGGGTGCTATAACAGTATCTGTTGGAGATATATGGGTTCCAAAAGAAAAGCATCAAATGATAGAAGAAGCAAAAAAAGAAGTTGAAAAATTTGAAAGATCTTACAGAAGAGGATTAATATCTGATGATGAAAGATATGAAAAAGTAATAGAGATTTGGAATAGCACTACTGATAAAGTAACAGATGTATTGATGGCAGGATTAGACCATGGAAATAACATGTATATGATGGCTGTATCTGGTGCGAGAGGTAGTAAAAACCAAATTAGACAGTTAGCAGGTATGAGGGGACTTATGGCTAGTGCCAGCGGTAGAACTATAGAAGTACCTATAACTGCAAACTTCAGGGAAGGACTTAATGTACTTGATTTCTTCATTTCAACTCACGGTTCCAGAAAGGGACTTGCAGATACAGCGCTAAGAACAGCGGATTCAGGTTACTTAACAAGAAGACTTGTTGATGTCAGCCAGGACGTAATTGTTAGAGAGATAGATTGTCAAACTGATAAATATATCGTTGCTGAAAAATTTGCTGATAGAAATGAAGTTATAGAAGACTTAAAAGACAGAATTGAAGGAAGATATGCATTTGAAGATATTGTTCATCCAGAAACTGGAGAAGTATTAGTTAAGGAAAATGAAATGATATCAGATATTGCAGCTCAAGTAATAGAAGATTCAGGAGTTCAAAAAGTTAAGATAAGATCTGTATTAGGTTGTAAGAGTAAACACGGAGTATGTTCACACTGCTACGGTAGAAACCTTGCAACAGGAGAACCGGTTGGTATAGGAGAAGCTGTAGGAATTATAGCGGCTCAATCAATAGGTGAACCGGGTACTCAGTTAACAATGAGAACTTTCCATACAGGTGGGGTAGCAGCGGCAGCGGATATAACTCAGGGTTTACCAAGAATCGAGGAGTTATTTGAAGCTAGAAAGCCTAAAGGACTTGCTGTTATTTCTGAAATATCAGGTAGAGTTAGAATAACTGAAAATAAAAAGAAAAAAGAAGTTATTGTTGAATCTCCATCAGGAGAAACAGCAACTTATGGTGTGGTATATGGAGCTATGTTAAAAGTTAAAGAGGGAGACTATGTTGAAGCCGGAGACGAATTAACAGCAGGTTCAGTAAACCCACATGATATATTAAAAATTAAAGGTGTAGAAGGTGTTCAAAACTACATTATTAAAGAAGTTCAAAGAGTTTATAGACTACAAGGTGTAGATATAAATGATAAACACGTAGAGATAATTATTAGACAAATGTTGTCTAAAGTTACAATAGAAGATTCAGGAGATACTGATTTATTACCAGGAAGTTTAACTAATTTCCATGAGTTTGAAGCTAAAAATGAAGAAGCAATTGAAAAAGATCTACAACCTGCAACAGGTAGACGTGCTTTATTAGGTATAACGAAAGCTTCTTTATCGACAGAATCATTCTTATCCGCTGCATCTTTCCAAGAAACTACAAGAGTTTTAACGGAAGCTGCAATTGAAGGAAAAGTTGACCATCTAGTAGGACTTAAAGAAAATGTAATAATCGGTAAATTAATTCCAGCAGGTACAGCAATGAACAAATACAAGAATGTAGAAGTAGTTGCTAAGGAAAATTTAGAGATATTAGAAGAAAAGGATATTGACAGTATTGGTAACTAGTGATATTATACTATGGTGTGTAAACTTAAATTAAAACTCTTACCCAAAGATTATGTGACGAAATAAGCACATAATCTTTGGAATGTTTAAAAGGAGGGAGAGTTTATGACATTGAGGCTTAGTGCCGATAATAAAGTAGTTGGAGTAAAACAGGTGCAAAAAGCACTTGAATCTGATGAAATAGAAATTTTGTTTTTTGCAAAAGATGCAGACAAAGAAGTTACCGCAGATATAGTTAATACCTGCATTCAAAATGATGTTGAAGTAGTAGAAGTGGAAACCATGGAAGAGCTTGGTGACGCTTGTAAAATTGATATTAACGCTGCAATTGCGGCGTTACTAAAATAAATAGTATAAAAATAAGGAGGTGCTTTGATGCCAACGATTAATCAGTTAGTAAAACAAGGTAGAAAGAAAGTTACTCATAAATCTAAATCACCTGCATTAGGAGTTAATTACAATACTCTTAATAAAAAAACTACAACTGTACATTCTCCACAAAAAAGAGGTGTGTGTGTTTCTGTTAGAACAGTGATGCCTAAAAAACCTAACTCAGCTTTAAGAAAAGTAGCAAGAGTTAGATTAACAAATGGAGAAGAAGTTGCAGCTTATATCCCA
>CAYPYI010000060.1:0-8568 GCA_964415085.1 uncultured Tissierellaceae bacterium | reverse complement strand
TTCTTCTATTACTACTTTATTCTTTTATTACTTATTTTTTTTACTTGTTCTTTTTTATTATTTCTTCTTTTTTTATTAATTATTCTTTTTTACTATTACTTATTCTCTTTTATTAATTATTCTCTTTTACTATTACTTATTCTTTTGTTTCTTTTCTTATTCTTTTATCTCTCTTATTAATTATTAATTATACTTATTTTTAATTCTTACTTTATTTAATATTTCTTTCTACTACTTTTTTATATTACTTCTTTATTATTATTTCCTTATCTAACTTTTCCCAGTCACCTGATAGTCTTCCACTTTCTTTTGGATATTCTCTTGTGTATATATTTAAATTTAAACTTTCAAAATCAAGTCTTAAATCTTCACTATAGTTATTATATTTAAAAATTAATTCTTCTCCATCAAAACTACTTAAGTCAAACATTACTACTTTTCCTAAATCATCATATCCTTCAAATTTTATTTGACTATCTAATGATGAATTATTTAGTGGTTTTACTTTTATTATTTGATTTACTGGATTTATTATTATATTTTCTATTTCATATTCATTTTTTCCTATAGTAAATCTTTCATTTATATTTAAAATATTAGTATCTTTTCTTAATTCTTCAGTAGTTGCTGTAAAACTATAGTCCCATTTTCCTTTTGCTTTTTTCTTAGTCTCTGTATTTTCTCTAGATAAGTAGACCTTGTTTATATATAAATCTACATCTATCTTATCTTTATCTAATAAGTCTTTATCTATACTAATATATCTAACATCTGAGAATATATTTGAACCTTTCTCTATTTTACCAGTTGATCCTGAAGATGAAGACTCTTTAATAGTTTGTCCATTTATTTTTATATTGTAGTCAAATGATATGTTATCTATACTTGTATCTTCAACCTCTACTAAGCTTGTTACTATTAATTCATCTTTATCAATTATTACTTCTTTTAATTTTATACTTACCCCGTCATTTTCCACTACTTTATCAATTACATTTGAATAATTATTAATATCATTATTGGTATTTAATAACTCTGAAATACTTAATGAAATATTATCAATTGTAGACATAGTCTTTGCATAGATTGTTTTTGGGATGCTAGTATTAAATGATGATATTACAATTAAACTTGCTGCAGCTACTGCAATATATTTTTTGCTTTTAGATTTATTCTTATTTTTATTTTTAAATCTTACATCACTCTTAATATCTCTTTTTATCTTTTCTTTTTCTATTTCACTTATATCTTCAAATTCCATAATTTCATCCTCTATATCAATATTATTTAATAATTTATATATATCTTTTTCATTCATTATTTTTTCCCCCTATCACCATTTTAAGTTTTTTTCGTCCTCTTGATAATCTGTTGTAGATTACCTCTTCTTTTAAATCTAACTCTTGTGATATTTCCTTAGCTGTCTTATCTTTAAAATATACTTCTATAAATATCTTTTTATCTTCTTCACTTAGATGGCTTAAAAGATCTAGAATTTGCTTATTAAATTCTTTTTTAATTAATATATCTAAATTTGTATCTTCTTGTGAAATATTTTCATCTATTTCTATATTCTCTAAATCTTTATTATATTTTCTAATATAGTTAAGTGATTTATATTTTGCTATCCCGCCTATCCAGCTTGTAAATTTAGCTTGTTTTTCATCATATGAATCTATATTCTCCCAAATAGCTAAAAGACAGTCATTTAAACATTCTTCTTTTCTGTCTGGAAGATAGAATAAGTTTTTATTTATAATGCCAACTAAAATATAACTATAATTATCGATAACAAATTCTAAGGCTTTCTCATTTTTTATTTTTAATTCTTTTAAAAAATTATTCTTTGTAATTTCCACTTTTCCCCTCCTTAATTTACCTTTCACTATGTACTTAACATTAACGCTGAAAAACCTATCAAGTTTTTACAAAAAATTAAAAATAAAAAAGGTAAGCCTAAGCTTACCAATTAAAATATCCTCTAAATCCCATCTCTATTAAAAAGTATATTACAACATTTGCAAATAGTATTCCCATTATAAAGATAACGGAGAAAAAATCAATTTTTAAAATAACTTTATCCCCAGATTTATCATTTAAGTAGCTATTATATATTACTTCTATCCCCAAAAGTATTAGTATCAAGGGAAAAAGCTTAATAATTATATCATATCCATTTATTAAATCAAACTGAGTAAGTAGTATTATTATTCCAAATGAGATTAATGATATTCCCATTGAAAATAGTCCTATTTTTTTAGTTCTCATAAAAATCATCCTCATTATTTGAATCTGAAATATCTTTTACTACTTCATCTAATGTTTTATTGTAGTTTATTAATTTAAATCCACCAAAGATAAATATTACAGCTACTACTATGGTTTGAATATATCTTTCTAACATATATATATCTGTAAAACCTAAGCTTTGTAAAAGATTATAAAACATTGGATATAAAACTTGTTTTGATACTGATATTACTCCAACAAATATAAGTGCATAACCTATATACTTAACATTGATTTTATTTAAAAATCTATCAATTATATAATCATCATGTGATTTTTCGCCATTGTATAACTGAAAAGTATCAAAAAATGAATATGCCCATATTACTGGAAGAAATATACTAAATAAAGATATCCCTGTTAAACCTACTATATATGAAAGTAATATAAATGTTGCCATTATTATTATTCCTGTTTTTAAATATCCTAAATACATATGTCCCGCACCTGGAACTAAACTAAATATAAAAGTTAAAAATTTACTTTTATCTAATCTTTTTTCATTATTCAACTTTACCATCTCCTCTTAAAATGTTACTTGCATATCTTGGGCTTCCTATTTTAACAAAGATATTTGTAATTTTATTTGTTATAAGGCTAGATCCTTCATATACAATATTTGTTTTATCATTTTGACTTACATTTGTTTTTATATTATTTAACTTATCATTTGTAAATACCCCTGTAAATGTTATAAGTATAATACTTGCTGCTACTAAAGCATATTTTGCAAAGAACTTGCTATCTAGTTTGTTTTTATTTTTTCTATTAGCTACTTGCTTATTATTAGCTATACTGATTATATTTTTATCATTATTACTAGTATTTTTATTTTCATATTTATTAGTATCATTTATTGTATTTTCCTTATTATCTAAATTTATATCTTTTATAATACTTACTACATTTTCTGTAAAGGATTCATCTAAATAATCTATATCACTATCTACTAATGATAGGTATTTATTTAAACATTCATCGCATGAGTATATATGTTTATCTATTTCTTTAGATAGTTCTTCACTTAATAAGTTATCTTTGTATTTTTTTATTACATCTTCACTTAAGTGTTTCATATTCATCCCCCCATACTTTCTGAATCATTTTTCTTCCTCTATAAAGCCTAGTTTCTACGGTCTTTATACTAGTATTTTCTTCTTTTGAAATTTCCTCATAGCTTTTATCTTCTATATAATGTTTTTTTATTGTATCAGCATAAATTCTAGGTATTTTTTCTAATATTTCTAATAAAGTCTTTCCTTTTTCATTATTTAATATTCTATAGCTTGGATCTTTATTATCTGGTAGAATTTCTTCTAGTTTATAGGAATCAATACTTTTTATTTCTTCTTTTATTTCTTTATTTTTCTTTCTTAAATAATCAATTGTTTTATTAAAGCTTATTCTTCCTATCCATGCTTTAAAGTTATCATCCTTATAGCTATCTAAAGAGAGAAATATTTGTATAAAGACTTCTTGAGAAATATTTTCTGCTTCTTGATAATCACTAACTTTACTTAATATAATTGCGAATACATAGTTTTTATATTTATCAATTAGTATCTTAAAAGATTCTTCGTCTTTTAATTTTGCTCTTTCTATTAGTTCTTTCTCATCCATTTCTCCCCTCCTCATATATATAAACGTAGTTAGAAAAAATAATACTTCAAATTTACAAAAAAAATTAATCTAGATAACTAGATTAATTATAAACTATAAGAATATCCCATTTTAAAAATGTCTCTTAACTTTCCTTCATAAACTAGTTCTAATTTTCCGCACTGTCTAAAATCTTCTGGTTTAACAAGTCCTATATCTTTACTTAATAAGTCTACTCCACTGTCATTTAATATTTTCGATACAAACTGTGAGCAGAAATAATTATAATCTCTATTTATAGGTACATTAAACATAACTCCTATAAGTCCAAGTAAGTTGTATTTGTACTTATCTTCTTCTTTTTTAAAGTTATTAATTTGTTCTTCCATCTTTTTATACTGTTCATAGCTAACTTCTAATGAGTATATGGCACATATAGTTTCTGGAAATCTTGCATATGTTCCCCCATATTTAACTTTTTCTTTAACAAATCCTGCATATATTGGATTATATGGATTATACCTACCAAAGCTATAAACCTCTTCTAAGTCAATGTCAAATGATAAAGAAACATGGCTATATGGAGCTTTTGTATAAAGATGTATAAGTTTTGATAAAACTGTTCCCGTTCTTGTAAGCATTATATATATTTTATGGTTATCACCATTATTAATATTTTCTTTTAACTTTTCTATATCTTTCATAACTGCCTCCTGTATTTCTCTTACCTATCTTACATTATATTTTAATTATAATCTATACTTATTAATTAATAGTATAAATTATATTAAGTATTTCTTAAATTCTTTATTTATTTTAATTTGCTTTCTATATATATAAACGTAATTAAAAATTACTTTACTTCAAGTTATTTTATAATATACTTATATAGAAAATGAAAAAGGGTGATTATATGAAATTAAAAACTCCTAGTCTAAGAAAAAAGATTACCATCTTTAGCGTTATTATTGTACTTATAAGTATTTTAGTAACCTCTAGTTTTTTTATTTTTTGGACTATTAAAAATGTAAAAGAAAATATTGGAAATAATAATTTAAATTTAGCTATTAGTGTGGGTAAATCTAAAACTATAGGGGATCTACTTAAAGAAAAAGATCCTGATAAACTTATCCAGGAATATGCATATAATATAGCTACTACTCTTAATGATGTAGACTTTTTAGTTATAGCTGATATGAATAAGGTTAGGTATTCCCATATTAATGAAGATAAGTTAGGACAAGTTTTTGTTGGTGGAGATGAGGAGAAGGCTCTTTTAGGCCATGACCCATATACATCTGAAGCTAAGGGAACTTTAGGAGATTCTGTTAGGGCATTTTCTCCTATTTATGATTCTAATGGCAATCAAACAGGTTTTGTTGCTGTTGGTACCTTAGTTGAAAAAGTTTTAATTAGGCAAACTAAAACTGTAAAATATATTATGCTATTTACTCTTGGCGGATTAGTTCTTGGTATTTTTGGTTCTTTATTTCTTTCTCTTGATATAAAAAGAAGCTTACTTGGACTTGAGCCTGAAGAAATTGCAGTTTTATATTTAGAAAAGGAAACTATACTTGATTCTCTTCAGGAAAGTTTAATTAGTATTGATAATGATTTAAATATTATTATGATAAATAAGCCTGCAAAGAAGATGTTTGATATAGCAGATATAGATCCTATTGGTATGAAGATTACAAATTTTATTGATGAAGATAAAATTAATGACTTACTTAGTTTAGGAGTTGTTAATCAAAAGGAAGAATTTATTAATAATATGGAAATGGTTGTAAATATCCTACCTATTGAACATAATAATAAGCAAGTGGGTACTATTGCTACTTTTAAGGATAGGTCTGAAGTTAGAAAGCTTGCTGAAGAAATTACAGGATATAATCAAATTGTTAATGCACTAAGAGCTAATAATCACGAGTTTAAAAATAAGCTTCATGTTATATTAGGGCTTATTCAAATAAAGGAGTATGACCAAGCTAAGGAATATATTTTAGGAATACAGCAAACTGATAATTATATTTCTAAAAAGTTATTAAGTAATATTACTAATCCTACTGTTATTGCACTTCTTTATGGTAAATTAAGTAGGGCAAATGAATTAGGTGTAACTTTAGAAATAAATGAATCTTCAAATTTAGAAGAAACTACACTTCCTATTTATAATAGATCTTTAATAACTATAATAGGAAATCTAATTGATAATTCTTTAAATGCTGTAAATGATAATGAGAATGAAAAGTATGTTTATTTAGATATTAAGGATGAGGCTGATAAGGTTCTTATTACTGTTTGTGATAATGGTAAGGGAATAAAGAAAGAAGATTTAGAGAATGTATTTAACCGAGGCTTTACTACAAGGAAAGATGGTAGTGGTATAGGACTTAGTCTTGTTAAGGAAAAGGTTGAGTTTTTCAGAGGAGATATTTTTATTGAGTCTAATGAAAATACTGGAACTAAAGTAGTTATAACACTTCCGAAAGGAGATAATTAATGATAAAAGTTTTAATTGTTGAAGACGATCCTATGGTTGCTCAGATTAATAGAAGTTATGTTGAAAGTATTGATGATTTTAAAGTTATAAGTATTGCAAAAGATGAATCAGAGGCACTTAAGGTTTTAAATAAGGAAAATGTAGATCTTGTTATAATCGATATATATCTACCTAAGGGGGATGGTATTAGTCTTTTAAGTAAGATTAGGACTAACCATATAAAAACAGATGTTATTATGGTTACTGCTGCATCTGATGTTGATACTATAAAAGAAGCTCTAAGACTTGGTGCTATTGATTATTTGATTAAACCTTTTGAATATGAAAGATTAAGTAAAACTTTAGAAAGCTATAAATCACGAAAATATATATTAGAAAGCAAAAAGAATATTAATCAAAGTCAATTAGATGAACTTTTTATATCTCAACCTGATGATGAGGTTTTACCTAAAGGCTTAAATGATAGAACTCTTACTAGAATAAAGAATTATATCTCTTTATTAAACAAAGACTCCTTCTATGTTGATGATATTTCAGTAGGACTTGATATTAGTAAAGTAACAGTTCGAAAATATATGGAGTATTTAGAAAAAACAAATTATCTTTTACAAGAATTAGAATATGGTCAAGTAGGTAGACCAACACATGTTTATAAGCTTTTAAAATAGAATATATAGCCTTAGTATTTTAAATGACAATATAGTTATTATATTGTCATTTTCTTTTTAACTTATTTAATAGTTTGTTAATTATGAAAACATTGTCATTGGCTTGTTTTAAATATAATATGAAATTAACGAAATGATACATAATTATTTTTTTATTAATATTATATTTAGGAGGAATTTATATGAGTAGTAATATGAAACTTGAAAAACAAGGATATAGAATTATGGGACTTTCAGTTCCTGTGTTTATGTTAGTATCACTAGTAATAATTGCAGCAACTTATTTAGAAGTATTACCAAAAGGTATGCTAGGTGCTTTCCCTCTTATGATTGTTATGGGAGAATTACTAGGAGAAGCTGGAGATAGAACTCCGATAGTTAAAGATTTTTTTGGTGGAGGACCAATAGTTATAATATTTGCATCAGCAGCTTTGGCATCTTATAACCTTCTACCAGAATCAGCAATAAATATAATTACTAATTTTATGAAAACTGAATCATTCTTAGATTTTTATATCGCAGCACTTATAACAGGTAGTATATTAGGAATGGACAGAGACCTTTTAATAAAGGCAGCTGTTAGATATCTTCCAGTTATAATCGGAGGTATTGTTGCAGCATTTGGACTTACAGCTATCGTAGGAGCAATTATGGGATATGGAGCAAAAGAAGCAGTTCTTTATATTTCACTTCCAATCATGGGTGGAGGTATGGGAGCTGGAGCAGTTCCTTTAGCAGAAATATATGGTAAGGGCTTAAATGTAGATCCAGGAAGTATATTATCAAAAATGGTTCCTGCAGTTGCATTAGGTAATGCTATAGCAATAGTATTTGCAGGAATATTAGATAAATTAGGAAAAAACAATTCTAAAATATCAGGAAACGGTAAATTAATGTTAAATCAAGCAGATATGGAAGTTGAAGAGCAAGAACAAGCTCCTTTAAAATATGAAAACTTAGGAACTGGTTTATTATTATCAACAACATTCTTTGTATTTGGTGCAATCTTAGGTAAATATATTCCAATTCATAATTATGCATTAATGATATTAACAGTTGCAATTGTTAAAGCTACTGGAATAATGCCAAAAAGATATGAAACAGCAGCTTTCCAATGGTTTAACTTTATAATGAAAAATTTAACACCAACACTTTTAGTAGGTATTGGTGTTGCATATACAGACTTAACTGAAGTTATAGCAGCTTTATCACCAACATATGTTATCTTAGTAAGTGTTACAGTACTAGGTTCTATATTAGGAGCTGGTGCAGTAGGTAGATTATTTGGATTCTATCCAGTTGAAGCAGCTATTACTGGTGGATTATGTATGGCTAATATGGGTGGTACTGGAGACGTTGCAGTATTATCAGCAGCTAATAGAATGGAACTTATGCCATTTGCTCAAATATCATCAAGAATCGGTGGAGCATTTATGTTAATAGTAGCAACAAGTTTAGTAAAACTATTAATTTAATATAAATTCCTTAATTATCAAAAAAGACATCTAT
>CAYPYI010000059.1:0-8673 GCA_964415085.1 uncultured Tissierellaceae bacterium | reverse complement strand
AATATGGTGCTGCAAATGTTGCCATCATTCTTAGAAACATTATTGGACCTACCATTGCTCCAAAGCTATCTTTTTCTTCTTTAGGTACTTTCATCTTTCCATCATATCTTTTTAGAATATATACTGACATACTAGAAAGTAAAAGTCCTAAAGTTACTACCCAAAGAATAGCACCATAGATTTCTGGAGTAAGATCAGCTGATGCTATGCTCTCAAAACCATAAGCTGTTACTGCCATGTTTGCCACCATAGTTTCATAAGTTGCAGAGCCTATAACACTTAATCTAAGCCATGGGAAGAATTTTCCTAAAGCTGGTAATAATACCATATAACTTATTATAATTGGGATAGATGGAACGATTGAAAATATTGCACTTGCCTTAACAACCTTTGTTATATCCTCTTTAGTAAAGCCCAATTCCTTTGCTCTTTTCTTCCCTGCTCTGAAAAATAGAAAAGATTGAATCATTGTAAGTAATATTGCTATTCCTGCTAGTATAGCCATAACACTGCTATTAGCTATGTATGAATATGCTGAATTCATAATTTACGCCCCCTATTTTATATTGTTACTTTCCTTGTAAATGTAAAAGTTTTTCATTTTAACTTAAATCTAATAATTTACTATTTTATATGTTTATCTAGTTATTTAGGAATATATGCTTGCATTTGTATATAAAAAAATATAATTACACCACTCATAACTTAATGACTATTAAACTTTATTATTTAGTTAAAATGAAATGAATTTATATTTGTTCTTTTAATTAAAATTATTTTAACCACATCATAAATCCAGGAAGCCTAACCTAGAAAACATTTTCACAGTTTATAAAAAAAACTTTTTTTATAAAGAACAAATACAATATATTTTATATAATTAAATTCTAAGACTTCCTACCCCCTTTATATCTAACTCATCCCCTTAAGATAATTATAGATATATTATTAGTATTTAACAAATATCTAGTTTGTATGTAGTATTCACTTTTAGTTATACCTATCTTTTTATTATTCATCAGAATATTTTTCTTTTAATGCTTTAATAAATTTTTTTCCTACACTGGCCATTTCTACATCTTTTCTATAAATAATTCCCATTTCCATTCCTGAATCTAAATATTTATTATCTTTTATTATCTTAACTGGCACTAAATTAAATTTATTATCCTCATATTTACCAGCCTGTGTACCTAGGGATATATAGTTTGTATTATTAAGTATTAAATGAAGTGTAGCTCTATCAGTAACTTCAACGATATGATTAAATTTATTTAAATCTAATACTAATTCAAAGTTATCTATATATTTCATATCATCTCTTAAATATAAATCTTTTTCATTATATCTAACTAAACCATATTCATACAAATCTGTTAATCTGGCGCTTCCTTTTATAGTAAGTGGATGATCTTTTCTTACTGAGATATGAGGTATATAGTTACATATTTTTTCATAAACTATATTCATACCTGATAATTCTTCTAAGATTGTATCTTTGCTTAATGAATATATATTTAAAACACCTAGGTCAGCATTTAAAAAATATACATCTTCTAGAACACTTTCATTTTCTGTTTCTATAAATTTAAATCTTACTCTGTCATCCTCACTATATTCTTCTAATAAGGATATAAAGTTATTTACTACAAAAAGCGATTTTGCACTAGATAATTTAAAATAACTTTCTTCTTTAATACTTGAATCTTTAATTTTTAATATATTGTCATATTCATTTAATACTCTATATGAATATTTAACAAGTTCTTCTCCTTCAGTTGTTAAAGTTACCCCTGTGTGTGTTCTTATAAAGATTATTATTTTTAAGTCTTCTTCTATTTCATTTATTAGTCTACTTAAATATGACTGAGATATAAATAATTCTTTTGAAGCCTTTGTTATAGATCCTGTTTCTGCTATTTTTGTAATATACTTCATATGTGATATTTCCAAGTCTAATCCTCCTTTACTAATACTTTTACAGAAATTCTCCTACTAATTCTTCTTTTTAAATTATATCACATAATTTTTTCATATTTTAAATTGACCATTAATTTTATTTTTCTTCTATTTTTATTCTAACAGTTTATATGTAATTTAGACTGATTTTAAGAAGATGAAATATCTAAGTACTTATGATAGAATGTACTAAAACAAACGACAACAAGGGGGATTAATATGAAAAGACAAAATTATTCAAAACTATTTTTAATCACTTTAATTTTTACCTTATTATTTTCTAATCTAGTAAGTGCTAAGGAAGTAAATGTGTATTTAGAAAATGAAAAACTTCAAATGCCAATAAGTGCCTTATTAGAAGATGGAAGAACTTTGGTACCTATGAGAGCTATATTTGAAGAAGTTGGAGCTAATGTAGAATGGATACATGATACTAACACTGTAGTAGCAAGCAAGGATGGAATAAATATAAATTTACCTATTGGAAAAAACATTGCATCTGTAAATGGTAAAGAAGTAAAACTTGATGTATCTTCTAAAGTTGTTAATGGTAATACTTTAGTTCCTATTAGATTTATTGCAGAAACACTAGGGTTTAATACAGGTTGGGATAACAATACATATAGTGTACTTCTTGATTCTGAAGCTCCTTTTGGAAATTATAAGGTTACTAGGGTAGTTGATGGGGATACTGTAAAAGTAATGTTTAATGGTAAGGAAGAATCTTTAAGGTTTATAGGAGTTGATACTCCTGAATCTGTTCATCCTGATCAAACAAGAAATATGCCTGAAGGTAAGATTGCTTCTGATTTTACTAAAAAGATGCTAGAAGGTAAAGACATAGGAATAGAGTTTGATGTTCAAGAAAGAGATCAGTATGGAAGATTATTAGGATATGTTCATTATAACGGAGAGATGTTTAATAAGGTTTTATTAGAAGAAGGCTATGCTAAGCTTTCAACATATCCACCAAATACAATGTATGTTGATGAGTTTACACAGTTACAAGAACAAGCAAGAATTAATAAAAAAGGTTTTTGGGCACCTAATAAAGTTATAAGTAAAGAAAAAGAACCCGAGATAGTTATAACTAAGCCTTCAGTTTCAAAAACTGGTGCATTTTTTGGTAGTTTAAAATCTGACAAATATCACTACCCAAGTTGCAGATGGGCTAAAAAAATTACTTACGATAATAAAATAGGCTTTAAAAATAAAACAGAAGCTATTAATATGGGATATATTCCTTGTAAAGTTTGTAAACCTTAATATATAAATCTAAAAAAGACTGTACAAAACTAAATTATTAATTTAGTTAAGTAACAGTCTTTTGATATACAAATAGTATTTAATTATAATTAAATATATAAAAAGTAATATTTATTACTTATTAATACAATTTATTTTACTCTTCTGATTATTCTTCATCTTCTTCAGAAACTAAAGGTACATCCACATCTACTTCTTCTTCTGTTCCTGCTAATTCATCTTCTAACTCTTCATCATAAGTAGGTTCGTTTAATGTACAAACTACTTCATCTAAGTCAGTTAAAATTGTAACTTTTCCATCTTTAGCTATGTCTAAATCTTTAACATAAACTGGTGTTGTAAAATCTAAATCTTTAACGTCATATTCTGCGCTATTTGGTATATCCATTGGTAGACATTCAATTTCTACCTCATCAATTGCTTGTGCTAAAACTGATGGCTGTAAAGATATGCTATCTCTATTAATTAAGTTTATTGGTATATGCATTTTTATAGTTTCATTCATGCTTAATCCTTGGAAATCAATGTGTAAATATTGATCCTTTACTGGATGTTTTTGTAAATCCTTAATTATAGCCTTGTGAATCTCACCACCTAGATCTAAATCTATTATTGATGTTGTTCCTGCTTGTCTATAAACTCTCTCAAACTCAGCTGCATCTACTTGAACATTAAGTGTTTCTTCTCCTCTTTTGTAGATCACACCTGGGATTATCTTAGCGTCTCTTAGTTTGTCAACATGATTACTTCCTACTCCACTTCTGCTTTGTAAATTCATCTTTATTGATGACATTTGCTTACCCTCCTGTTCATTATTTAATTTTGCACATATCATTATATATATCACATATACCCCTTTTATGCAAATTTACACAATACTTCCTTATGAAAATATGGCTAAAAATATCACTCCCGGTACTCCAAATATTCCAGCTATAATAGCATTTACAGGCGTTATGTTAACATAAAAACCAAGAACTGATCCTAATATATTTAACATAAAAAGTAATACGCCTCCAGATAGGGCATTTATTACAAGTTTCATAATTATTTTCAAAGGAAGAAGTAATATTTTTCCAACTATAATTATAATAAATATTCCTAATATATAAGAAATTAAACTTTCCATTATTTTCCTCCTGATCTAATTTATTACTCTTTATACTATCAATATTATTTTTGATTTACAAGATTTTATCTATTTCTTAATATATTAGTAATAATTCTTGACAATTCTTTATATATAATGTAGTATTATTATTAAATATTTTAGTTTGGTTAAGTGATAAAGCACTATCTCTTAACTTAAGTAAAACATTACTTATATTTGGGTATATCCCTTATAATTTTTAGTAATAGTAATAACTACATTTCTATATCCCCAATATAGAAAGAGCCAGCTAAATTTAGCTGGCTTTGTTTATTCTTTAAATCCTTCTCCTAAAACTTCATTTATTACTGAAACCCATATAAATGCTTTCGGATCTATTTCCCTTATTCTATTTTTAGTAGTTATGTATTCTCTTCTAGACAAAAGTGTATTTATTACCTTTCTAGGTTGTTTTGAAAAACCACCTTCTCCATATAAAACTGTTACACCTCTATTTACATCTTTAGTAATAAAATCTAGTATCTCATCATGTTTTTCACTTACTACAACCATTTTAATTTTAGTATTAAATCCAGCTATTACCTTATCTATTAATATAGAATTAAGTAATGCACCTAAAAATGCATATAAACCTTTTTCTAATCCAAATATGTATGAAGCTGATAATGCTATTAAAAAGTCTGCCATAAATAAAGATTTTCCTATATCAATATGAAAATATTTATTTATTATAGCTGCAATTATATCTGTACCACCTGTTGAACTATTTTCATTAAATACTATAGCAAGTCCAACGGCTTGAATAGTTATACCATAAATTAAAATTAAAAGTGTATCTTCTACAATCGGTCCATCCATAGGCATTAATAGTTCAAAAAGTGAAACAAGACCTGATATTGCTAAAGAATTATAAACTGTGAATCCACTAAACTGCTTACCAAGTGTTACAAATGATAGTGCTATTAAAACAGCATTTGCTATTAACATTAATAGCCCTACTGAAAGATTTGGAACTAAATTATTAATTATAATCGCAAAACCTGTTACACCACCAACGGCTAAATCTGCCGGAATCAAGAAAAAATGAAATCCTAGAGATATTATTAGTATTCCTATATTCATGTACAAAAACGATCTTAAATCAAAGCTTTTTTTTAATTTTTCCATTAACTTCATTCCTTTAATAATATTTTGCTCGAGCACCACCTATTAATTTAGGTCTTGTTCTAATCATTGATAAGTGTGCCTTACCAATTTCTTTTATTTCGCTTCTTACTACTACTCCTACTCCCTTAATATGCATTCCAATAAATACATCCCCAATATCAATCCCAGCTTTTGCATTTACATTTTCTACTACAACAGGATCTTTAAAAATCTTCATAGCACTTGTTGCAAATCCTCCGCCTGCTGTTTCAACAGGAATAACATTTACAATTTCAAGATTATTATTCAACGCATAGTCTCTTTCAACTACTAAAGCCCTATTTATGTGCTCACAGGCTTGTATAATTGGACTTAGACCATTATCCTTAATAACATTATAAAATGCTTCTACGACTGATTGTGCTACTTCTAAGTTTGTTGCTTGTCCTAGTGATTGACCAATTATCTCACTAGTGCTCCCTCCTAATACTACACCCTCCTTACTATTTAATTCTGCTGCTTCTAATAATTCTTTTGTTACACTTTCTACATCTTTATATATATTTTTTAAATCCATTTTTAACACCTCTAAATATTAATTATATCTTTTTTAAAAAATAAGTCACTAAATAATTATATCTTAGCTATAGCCTCAACTTCTACTAGATAACCATTTCTAAACTCACCTGCTGGTACAATTATTCTTGCAGGTTTATGATTTTTAAAGAAATCTTTATATATTTCGTTAATTTCACCCCAGTATTTTGAGTCTGATACATATATACTCACCTTTAATACATTATCTCTACTAGTATTATTATCTTTTAATAGATTATCTATATTATTTAGAATCCCTTTAAACTGTTCTTCTAAAGTATCTCCAAACTTTTCTCCTGTTATAGGATCTGTTGGAACTTGTCCAGAAATATATAACACTCCATTATAGGAAACTGCTGGTGTATAATGTCCTTTTGGATCTTTCGCATCCTTAATTTTATGAAATTCCATAAGCTCCTCCTTTATTTTTCTAGTAATATATTAGCAAAATCTTCTAAATCATTATTTCCACCTGATACTATAAAGCATACTTTACTTGTTTTTTTACATGTTCCCTTTTTAGTTAAATATGAAGCAAATACCATAGCTGATGATGGTTCTATTATTAATTTTGCCTTACTTGCTACAAGTCTCATAGCATCTTTTATCTCTTCATCAGAAACATTGATTATCTCATCTACATATGTTTTTATAATTTCAAAGTTCATTTCATTTGCTTTATCTGTTCTAGTACCATCTGCAATTGTATCTACACTATCAAGCTTAATAGGTTTATCTTCATATATACTAAGCGTATATCTGTTAGCATTTTCTGGTTCTACTCCTATTATTTTAATATCCTCTTTAATGTTTTTAGCTCCAACAGATACACCTGATATTAATCCTCCACCACCTATTGGAGCAATTATTGTATCTATTTCTTCATTATCTTCTAATATCTCTAAAGCTATTGTACCTTGTCCTTCTTTTACATACTTATTAGCATATGGATGAATTTGTGTGAGTCCTTTAGTTTCTTCTAGCTCCTTAACCTTATCATCTCTTTCTGATGCTTTAAGACCTATTTGTAAAACTTCAGCTCCAAAATTTTTAACATTTTCAAGTTTAACCTTATTTGCATTCTCTGGCATAACAATTGTTGCATCAATTCCAAGTATCTTACTAGCACATGCTACACCCTGAGCATGATTTCCACTAGATGAAGCTACTACACCTTTTTTTCTTTGTTCTTCATCTAAACTAAGTATACTGTTCATTGCTCCCCTTAATTTAAAAGATCCTGTGTTTTGTAAGTTTTCTGGCTTTATGTATACTTCACATCCCAAATACTCATCAAGTGCTTCTACTCTTAATAGTGGTGTTTTTACAATATAATCTTCTAGTCTATCTCTTGCATCTAATATTCCCTTATAATCAATATCTATAGCCATTTATTATCACTCCTTAATTTTATTTATAAACCCTTGTAAACGTTTCCAGTATATATCTTTTTATTTGTCTAATACATATACAATGATATCATATTTTTTATATTAATTGAAAAAAACTTCCTAGATAATATATCTAGGAAGTCTAGTTAGTTATTTAAATAATTCATCTGCTAATCTTCTGCAGTCTTCTTTATCTGCAAGGAAATAAAATACTCCATCTACTTTTCTACCATCTTCAATTGGTATAGTTTCCATTCTTATTTTCTCTACATCAATCTTATTTGCTTTAAAGCTATATTCCAAAATTTTTGTAAAAGGTATATTTGTATCTACTGATTTAAATGAAGCCTCTACAATTTTTGGAAGTCTTAATATGTTTTTAGGACTAAGTACTGTTTTTGCAAATTCTTTTAACCAAAGTTGTTGGACTTCTTCTCTACTGTGTCCACCTGGATAAAAATCTTGTCCATTGTTGTGTCTAAATCTTAGAACGTCATGACTTTTCTTTCCATCTAAAAGTTGTGGTCCTTTTTTTAAGTGTATGTGAAGCTCAGGTTTTGCTGTTGGATCATCATAATTCATATCAACAGGTACATTCATATTAACTCCACCAACTATATCTACTATATTCATTACACTTTTAAAGTCTACTTTTACATAATTTTCAAAGTCTGTAAGTAAAAATTTATTTATTGTTTCTAGTGTTAAGTCTGCTCCACCTCTTGCGTGAGCATGATTTATTTTATCCATTTTTCCATTTACATCAACTCTTGTATCTCTTGGTATAGTAAGTAAGTTTACTCCACCTGTTTCAAAGTTAACGTCAACTAGCATAATAGTATCACTTCTTACACCAGTTTTTGATTTTAATCCACCATCATCTATACCAAGCAGTACAAATGAAAGATTTTTGTCATTTTCATCTAAAGGCTCTTTTTCAAGATTTTCTTTATTCTCATCATCTAGTTCAGTTTCTTTTTCTGCTACACTTTTCCCATTATCACTTAATATCACACTACCTACTTTAAAAAACACTAGTGAAAATACTAGTATTGATATTAGAAAAGTTGTTACAAATCTTTTCAACTATATCACCCTAATCTTTTATCTTTTTTACATTTCTTTTAATTATACTACATAACATGCTTGTATTAAAGTAAATATAAAAAATTAATAATTACAATTTGGTAACATAATATAAAA
>CAYPYI010000058.1:3306-8912 GCA_964415085.1 uncultured Tissierellaceae bacterium | reverse complement strand
TTCCACATGAAAGATAGCTATTAATTACTATAGCTTCACCTGGTCTTAAAAGATTATGTGTTGCTACTATTTCACCTTTAACAAGATCTTTTTTCTTTTCTTCAAATGTACATTCATATATTTTAATCCAATTAATAGGCATTTCTGAAGAGATAATAATTTTCTCATCATTATGTATTCCAATATCATATTCTTCAATAATATTTAAACTATAATATTCATCAGTTAAATAATAATGAACTTCTATACTTTCAAATTTTAAATTTTTATTTAAATTTATTTTAACTATTTTACCCATTAAATATAATGCAAATGATATTAATGTGATTATAGAAGATATATTTGCTATTGTATTAATTGTTATCACCTCAAATTTAAGTTCTTAAGAAATAACCTTAAATTGTTTTAAGGCTATTAATTCTTTTATACTTCAAAATTATTTTTCTTATTTATATCAATTAAGCAGTTGAAAAATTATTCAAACATTAAAAGCCTCTTTTTATATTTTTTATAAAATATGGAGATTTTAAATCTCATAAATACTAAATAGTTTTTCTCTCTAGTAATACTATACTCTCTACATGATTAGTTTGTGGAAACATATCTACTAACTCTATCTTCTCTACGCTATAATCTTTGATTAAATAATCTAAGTCTCTTGCCTGAGTTTCAGGGTTACAAGAAATATATATAACATATTTTGGTTTTAGTCTTAACAGTGAACTTAAGAAATTTTCATCACTTCCTGATCTAGGGGGATCCATAATTACAACATCAATCTTCTCACCTTTCTCAGCAAGCTCCACCATATATAGTCCAGCATCTTTATTTTCAAAATATACATTTTCTATATTATTTATCTTTGCATTTTTAATAGCATCTTTTACGGCATCTTTATTAAGTTCTACACCTATTACTTTCTTTACTTTTTTACTTGCTATTAAACCTATCGTTCCTATACCACTATAAGCATCAATTATTACTTCATCTCCAGTAAAATTTATTGTGTTTAGTGCTTCCTTATATAGCACCTCTGTTTGTAGTGGATTAATCTGATAAAAAGATTTGCTAGATATTCTAAAAGTTAGCCCACAAAGTGTATCTTTAATAAATCCTGGTCCATAAATTGTTTCCTCTTTATCTCCTAATATCATAGAAGTATTTTTATCATTAATATTCATAATTACAGTTTTAATTTCAGGATGTTTTGTAGTTAATATTTTTACGAAATTCTTTTTACCTACAAACATACTGCTAGATGTAACTAAAACTACCATTACTTCTTTAGTCTTAAAACCAGTTCTAATTAAAACATGTCTTAAAAAACCTGTTTTCTCATCTTCATTGTAAGGCTCTATTTTATACTTTTTCATAATTTGTTTTATTGTTTTAATAATTTCATCTGCAATTTTATCTTGAATGATACACTTTTCTATATTTATTATCTCATGAGAGTTCTTAGCATACATACCAGCTATAATTTCTTTGCTTCTTTTATCCTTATATCCAAAAGTGGAATGTATTTTATTCCTATATTCATAAGGATAATACATTGTCTTTATCTCTTCCACTTCACCAAATCTTCCTAAAAACTTTTCACCTATTTGCTGCTTTAACTTATTTTGTCCTAAATTATTTAAGTGCTGTAATTGACAACCTCCACACTCTTCATAATATTTACATCTTGGTTTTTCAGAATAATCCAAACTTTTTCCCCCTAATATTTAGTCCCTTGCTTTATTTACTTTTCTAACTCTACCTTTTATTGGAATACTTTTTAATTCTTTTAATACTGTTTTCCCTTTACCATTTAATATTTCAACAAAACTTGCTGTATCTATTACTGTAATTATTCCTATATCATCTGCATCAATTCCATCTATACTACAAATAGCTCCAACTATATCGCCTGGTCTTAATTTTTGCCTTTTACCTGAGTTAATATGAATTTTTAAAATAGATTCCTCTAAATCAAGACTTAAGTCTTCCTCTTTTTCTAATTTCTGATTCATCTTTATAAAAAATTTATCTCTTTTACTATCAACTTCACTTTCATCAGGTATATCTTTATCTAATATATCACCATCAATAATTTCATATATATCTTTTAGATACCTATCATCATTTTCATCAAATAAGCTTATTACACATCCTGTTTTATCCATTCTTCCAGTTCTACCTAATCTGTGTATATATGTCTCTGCTTCAAATGGGATATCATAATTTATTACATGAGTTATATTATCTACATCTATACCTCTAGCTGCTACATCTGTGGCTATTAGATACCTAAACTTTGAATCTTTATAGTCATTCATAACTTTTGTTCTATCTTTTTGGTCCATTCCACCATGGATTTTTTCAACAGAATAATCAAATCTCTTTAAGTTGTTATATACATAATCTACATTGTCTCTTGTATTACAAAAAATGATACATCTATCTGGATTCTCTATTATAGTAATATCTCTAAGAACATCCAATTTTCTAGCATCACCTATATTAACTTTAAACTGCTTTACTCTTTCAAATATTCTATTTTCAGATTTAATTTCTATAATTTCAGGATTTTTTAAATATTTATTATAAATTGTCTCAATCTCTTTAGGCATAGTTGCTGAAAACAAAAATGTATTTTTATTACTTGGTAAGTAATTTATTATTTCTTCAACTTGATCTATAAATCCCATATTTAACATTTCATCAGCTTCATCTAAGACTAAATATTCTATTTTTTCTAAATTAATTGTATCTTTTTTTATATGATCTATTATTCTTCCTGGTGTTCCTACAACTACATGTGTTCTCTGGCTTAAAAGACTTTTTTGATTATAAAAAGGGGAATCTCCAAATAGTTTAACTACTTTTAATCTTTTAAATCTTCCTATATTAAAAAAATCTTCACTTATTTGCATTGCTAGCTCTCTTGTAGGTGTAACCACCAAACACTGTGGACTCTTCTCATCCCAAGTAATTTCACTACATATTGGAACTGCAAATGCTAAAGTTTTACCACTACCTGTTTGTGATTTTACTACCACATCTTTTTTATCAAGTATCTTAGGTATAACTTTTTCTTGAACTTGTGTAAGGTTTGTAAATTCTAAAACCTCTAGTGATTTTTCTATATCCTTGTCTAATTCTAAACTCTTAAAACTTTTTACCATAACTTCAACTCATTTCTGATTTTATTATCATCCCTAATATTATCACATTCTACATCTAAAAAAAATACATCTTTCATGTAGATAATGATTGTTTGAATATAACTTACTACTTTTTTTCTTAATATATCTAAACTTTTATTATTTAATTTCATATTAATTTTTTTATAATTATAGACTATTTTTGTGTATTTTCTTTTTTATGACTTATATCCATTTTTTTGCTTTTTAATGTATTATTTTACAAAAAATGGTATGCTTATAAAGGACTAATTATATACTAAGGAGGATTACATGAGTAAAAAGAGTAAAAGTATTATTATTTCTTTGCTAGTAGTTATAATGTTAAGCTTTAATGTTTCTGCAAACGCTAAATCTACAAATATTATAATCGAAAATAAAGTATCAAAAGTAAGAACAATACCCATAATGATAAACAATAAAATGATGTACACATCATTTCCATCATTTATACATAATGATCGTACCTATGTTCCAATAAGATTTATATCTGATATGTTTGGTGCTGAGATTTCTTGGAATAAAGAAGACTCTTCTTTACTAGTTAAAAATAATGGGGATAGTTTAGTATTATTTGTAAATCAAAACTTTGCAAGTATTAATAATGAGATGATAGTATTAGACGATTTATCAAAACCTGTTATAGCAAGTTTACCTAATAGTGAATATGGTCATACAATGATACCTTTAGTATTTATAGCAGATTTTTTAAACTGTGATGTAGGTTATGACGTTGCAAAAAAAGTACCTTATGTGAATGGAAAGTTTATTCAACAAAACAAAAAAAACATTAATGAAATTAACACAGTTGAAGTTGTAAATGATTATTTACTTATAGAAGGTGCTAACAATTTAGATTATGAACTTATCACCCTTAGTAACCCTAGTAGAATTGTACTAGATATTAAAGGAAGTGTATTAAAGGGTAGGAATAAATTTAATTTAAATAAGGGTCTTTTATACATAAAGAATATAAGGGGAGCTCAGTTTACTTCTAATAAAGTAAATGTAAATGAAAATATTGTTAGGATAGTTTTTGATTTAAAAACAGATTCTAATTTATTTTATTTAGATATAGTACCATCTGGAGAAAACCTTAAAATTTATCCTAAAATCAGATAATTTCTTGGCTATTAGCATAAGGCTAATAGCCTTTTTTTATATAAATTTATCTTTATTATTTTTAAAAAACTCATAATATTCTAAAACATTATCAAGTTTGGTCCATTTATCTACTTTAACTGGGTTTTTATCTAAATTATATATTTTACTATTTTCCATAGCTAGTAAGAATACTGAGTGTGTTGATATTATAAACTGACAATTAAAATACTTCTGTGAATCAATAATAAACTTAGCAAGTTCCTTTTGCATTTTAGGTGACAGGCTATTTTCTGGCTCATCTAAAAGATATAAAGAATTTTCTTTAATTTTCTCTGTAAAGTATTTAAAGGCACTTTCCCCATTGGAGTATTCTTTTATATTATCTGCTAAATTATCTTTTGTATATTTAGACTGTGTCTTTCTTCTTGCAGTATTTATCTGTTTTAATTCTTCATAATCTTCAATTGTTTCAAATTTAAACTGAGAATATTTCTTCTCTAAAAATTCAGAAAACACTTCTTCTCTTTTTAAATCTATGCCTTCATTAATATTCCTAATATTTAACATATAATCAAATACATCATCACTAGTTATTATTCTACTATCTTTTGGTATAATTTCTCTTGTTCTATATGTACATAGATTTAAGTAATCTTCATAAAAATTTGTCTTGTTAAATATAGAATCTCTTTTAAGTTTTAATTTTTCAGCTATTATATTTAAAGCTGTAGATTTTCCTGATCCATTTCCCCCATAAAATATTGTAATTGGCTCAAATTCTACAAATCCAAGTTTGTTTTTTGATAATATTTTAAAAGGATAATATGAGTTATAACAAGTTCTTTTTATATCAAGTAAAAAATCAAACTCCATATCTCCACTTGGAAAAGTAAAGTAATCTAAATACATGTCTATCCCTCCTTCATACTTATTCAAAGAAAAAAGTGACTAATTTTTAGTCACTTTTCTACCTTACTAGCTTTATCTATTTCATAAAAGTTACAACACCTAATTTACTTGCATCTGTAAGCTTATTTTTCTTATAAAAATTAACCGTCTTCTCCGTATCTTCTGTAATAAGGAGTATTTGCCTTACTTCTTTATAATCTTTTAATATTTTATTTATAATTAAGCTACCTAGTCCCATAGATTGATACTTTTCTAATATTAGAATATCTTGAATATATATTATAGTATATCCATCTCCAACTACTCTAGCTAAACCTACTAGATTAGTATCATCCCATAAAGTATATACTTTCAATGAGTTAGCTATAGATTTATATAAAACATCCTCATCATTTGTATATAAATACC
>CAYPYI010000058.1:2412-3296 GCA_964415085.1 uncultured Tissierellaceae bacterium | reverse complement strand
TAAAGTTTTACAACTTCCTCTAATTTAGGTAGTTTATTTTCTTTTATTATTATATTCATAATTTTCCTCCTTTAAATTTTTATATTTAAAGGTTTATCCATAATTTATCCATCTAAATCTCCTCCTAACTCATTATATCCTAAATTTTTATAATAATCATTTATTTTTTTAATGAATTTATACTATTTCAATCTAAATTTATTTTCCAATCTCCCAGTAATAATGAAGTTGGAGATTCAAAAAATAATGAAAATCTTTTTCCTACCATATCCTCATTTATAGACATTTCAACATACCCTGTATCTTCATTAAACCATATGCCATAACCATCTACTCCTCTTATCCTTAAATCTTCTAGTATCTCATTCTCAGGAGATTTACTTGTAAATCTAATAATTAATTCATCTTTTTGTCTTTGTATATCTATTACATCTATTTCAAACTGACCAAGTTCTAATTTTTTATTAATAGCTATAGTTTCATTATCTTTTGGTTTTACAAGTTTTACTTTATTTGATTTTAAATCATTATACATTATTTTTACATAAGGGATTATAAGATCTAAATTTTCATCATCTTTAATATTAAAATAAAAGTCTGACATTCCACTTCCAAATGAACTTGGTATATCCGGGTAAATTTTATTATTATTTTTATCAAGTATATACATGCTTGATTCAATCTTTTCATCTAATATTCTGTCCATTTCCCAACTTCTATATGCATTATTTCCAAATGGATACTCATAAACCTTCTTTTCCTTGGACTGACTTAATAAACTAATCATTAGCCTGTCATTTACCTGTTTTTTTATTGCAACAATATCTATACCTTTACTACTTGCAAAATTTCCTAGATTTAGAATACTATCTATTTCCACACTA
>CAYPYI010000058.1:0-2402 GCA_964415085.1 uncultured Tissierellaceae bacterium | reverse complement strand
ACACTATCTTCCAATTTAAAATCAAC
Source organism: uncultured Tissierellaceae bacterium (assembly GCA_964415085.1). Taxonomy (GTDB): domain Bacteria; phylum Bacillota; class Clostridia; order Tissierellales; family Tissierellaceae; genus CAYPYI01. Next base: position 2,376 of record CAYPYI010000058.1, on the reverse strand, counting down.
CTCATCTTCACCGAGAACTAATATATATTCATTATTATATTCACTTATTTCAAAAGAATAATTACCTTCCCAAAAATCTCCCCCACCACTTCTAGAGTAGCTTTCTGGAAATATAATTTCTCCATTTTTTGTTTTTAAATATACTTCTTTATTAAAAGAGTTACTTTCAATTAAAAGATTTAGTTTGTTCTCATCTTTATATGATGCTAATATATTTATAAATAAATCTCCATTTTTATAAAACACCTTATCTTTTAGAACTGTAAGATTTTCTTTTTCACTATTTTTATCTACTACTATATTATATCCAGGTATATATTCTAATATTTCTTTAATCTTGGCTTGAACCTTTTCTACCCCGACTATATTTATAGATAATATTACTATAGTTAATGCTGCTGCTATACTTTTTAAACTTACTTTTATAATCTTATACTTTGATTTTTTTGCTTTTTTGAACCCCATATCTATTCTTTCGTCTAAACTTTCTGGAATAGGAATATTATTTAAAGCATTATTTAAATTTTCACTCATGCTAAATCTCCTCCAATTTTAACTTATTAAGTGCTCTATAATACTTAGTTTTTATAGTATTTTCCGGAACTAACAATTCTTTTGATATATCACTAAAGGTATATTCAAAGTAAATTTTTAAAACAATAATATTTTTCTCCTCTAATGATAAAATTTTTAAATTATCTAAAAACAAATTAATACTTTCTGAGTCTTTATCTTTTATATTTTCTATATTTGACATGTTATCAAAAGAGTTATTTTTATTTTTCCTTAATAAATCTTTAGCTTTATTAGAGGCTATCTTTAATATCCACGATTTAAATTTGTCTTTATCTTTTATTTTATCTTTTGATAAATATGCCTGATATGCTGTCTCTTGCACTATATCAAGTGCATCAGCCTCATTGTTTACATATGTGTAAGATAATCTATATATATCATTTTTGTATTTTTTAAATAATTTTTCAAATTCATTATCCTTAATTTTTATTTTAATACACCCCTTCTTTAAAAGATCTTCTATATATATGACGTAAATTATTCTTAAATAGTTTCAATTATTTAATTAATATATAAAACCTCTAAAAAGTAAATCTTTGAATAAGAATTTACAACTTAGAGGTTTTTAAATATTATCTATTATATTCTTCATTAATCAAATCCAGGCATCCCTGAAAAGGTGTTTTCTGTTTATCTATTAAAAAATCCGGCCTTGTCCCATACTCCACATTGCTTGATCCATCTTCATTTATTCCATATCCTGTTCTATAAAATACAATAAAGCCTGAGTTTGGAAGATTGCTCATCATTGGTGTTCCACCATTATAGCCATCTCCACCCGTATTATAACCTACAAGTTTTGCAAAGCCTGTAGCTTTAGAAAACTGAGCAAATGACTCTATGGATGAATATACACTCTCATCTGTTAAAAGATAGATATCACCTGAAAAAGCTTTTTGATTTAAGCTTGGCGTAATACTTATATTGGAATCTAAATAGCCTATAAAATTTTTAAAATCATCTTTATTAGCATTATAGTATTTATTAAAATCAAATTCTTCCATTAACTTTATATCTTTATATTCATCTTTATAACTAAAAAACATATCATCCATTATAAAAGTTTTAATGTTCATTGTTTTAGTCTCATCAATATTAGGAGATATAATATTATCCATCCAATAATAATCTCCACTATTATTTGCATGCATTCTAATTATTAGTGCCTTGTAACCTTTGCTTTCTAAATCTTTAAAATAATTCAATATATATTCTCTATCTTTATCCATATTTTTTATTGAAGGCTGTTTTATCTCAATATATCCTATTTTATCATCTATATTTTTTGTAATTACATTAGATTTTGTTCTTATACTATATAATTTATTTATAATATTAAAAGACATACCATTTTTTAAATATTTATAGCTTTCATTAGCTCTTTTATTATTAAGTGCATCTACTTGATCCTTTATGTTATATTCTTCTATTTCCACTTCTGTTAATGTCAAAGCATCTTTTATACCATAGTAACTTTTTGAATCAAAAACTAATAAGTGTCCCACATACCCTAATTCATTAACTGCATCAGATATAATTTTGTGAAATGATCTGATATCTATATTATTTCTTGCTTCAATTCCATTCCATTCCTATATTTTACTCTAACATCATCTACATTAATATTTAATTTTCTTTCTGCTACACCTTTATAAGGATATCTCTTATCCAAAATATCCCACATAAAGTCATAATCTTCTAAAGCTTTTTCTTTTGTAAACTCTCTAGCTACAGAAGGTGGGTTTAAATGTTTATATAAAGGAATTAATATGTTAAATATAATAAAACTACCTGACAAGA
>CAYPYI010000057.1:0-8985 GCA_964415085.1 uncultured Tissierellaceae bacterium | reverse complement strand
ACAAAAAAATGCTGAGAGAAATTATTCATTTCCCCCAACATTTATTATAGAACCTATTTAAATTGAGACTTCTTTTTTATATATGTTATGAAATAATATAGTAATAATTGTCTTTATATTATCTAAAAATATTTTTTGATTAATTTGGAGTAATGCTATATTACAAGGTAATAAATATGGAGAATTATTAAATATGTTTTTACTCGGGTTTAAATTAATATTATTCAGGTTGAAAAAATATGCATAGGTATCTTTTTCGATTAGACCTTTTTCTATTATAAAAGATAAATCAAATTTATCTTTATTAAAAGAGACATTATAATTTTTTTCGAAAGTGCTTATATTAATGTTACTATCATACTTAATAGAACCATCTATATGGCAGAAATCATTAGTAAAACTTATTTCATTTATAATTAACATTAGAGATTTATCATTTGTATTAATTTTAATGGAATTTTTAGCGTAGATAATATCTATAATTTTTAATATTTGATTTAAATATACAAGATCTTCAAAATTATGAAGTAGAATCTTATCTTTTAGCTCCTTATTTAATGTTTCTTGATATTCTTTATAAAAATAGATACATTCTAATCCCGAATACTGATCTTCTCTATATATACCTAGATATTCTTCAACAGTTTCAAGTTTTAAATTATCTAAATTTAGTAAATTCTTATTTTTTCTTAAAATAGAATATATATCGAAAGATTTATCTATATCAACTTGAATATTTAGATTGTTTTGTTTACATCTTTCATTTATAAAGGGTATATCAAAGTTAGTACCATTATAATTTATTATATATTCAAAATTTTTTAAAAAGTTAATAGTTCTTGTTAATAACTCTTTTTCTTTGTCTTTAGAATCTATAAAGAACTGAATAACATAGTAACTATTAAGTTTTATGTCAAAATATAAAAATCCAACCAAGTAAATAAAATTATATTTTCTAGAAAGACCTGTAGTTTCTATATCTAAAAAACATATATTATCCTTATCACTAAAATATATTGAATTATTTTTTATATCAACTTTATTTTTTAATACTTGCATTGTTTCACCTCATATATATTGTATCATATTTGTTTATTATTCTAATTATCTAATCAATTATTTTTAATTATTGTATTATTTGATATAATTACAATAATACTTATAATAATGAAAAGAAAAGAGGATGAATATGCATAATAAAACTCAATTTGAAGAGGTTCAAGATAAATTAAAAGAAACATGTGAAATATTGAAATTAGAAGAGAATTTTTATGAAATGATTAAAGATGTTGATAAAGCTATAGAAGTTAACTATCCTATAAGGTTAGATAATGGTAAAATACAAACGATAAAAGCTTATAGAGCGCAACATGATAATACAATAGGTGCTTATAAAGGTGGTGTTAGGTTTCACCCATCAGTAACAATGGATGAAACTAAGGCCCTTTCTATATGGATGAGTTTAAAATGTGCTATTGTTGGTGTTCCATATGGGGGTGCAAAAGGTGGAGTGGTCATTGATCCAAATAATTATTCTCAAGGTGAAATTGAAAGAATATCTAGAGGATATGTTAGGGCTATTCATAAATACTTAGGAGAAAGAATAGATATACCAGCTCCAGATGTTAATACAGATTCTAAAATAATGTCCTATATGACAGATGAGTATAATATATTAAATGGTTCGAATGAATATATGGGAGTATTTACTGGAAAACCAGTTGCATGGGGTGGATCATTAGGTAGAGGAGTATCTACTGGATATGGTGTTGCAATAATTACAAGAGAAGCTATGAATAAAATGGATATAAAAATTGAAGAATCTACTGTAGCAGTACAGGGATTTGGAAATGTTGGATCAGCTACTGCAGAGTACTTATATAAAATGGGAGCTAAAATTGTTGCTATAGCGGGACATGATAAAAATGAAGAATTTGCTATATATGATGAGAAAGGATTAAATATACCAGAGATAATTGAATTTAGAAAAAATGATAGAAATTTAAAGAATTATCCTAATAAGTCAATTATAAGTATAGATGCATTTTGGCAGTTAAATACGGAGATTTTAATACCAGCTGCTATGGAGAATGCAATAACTAAAGATATTAGTAAAAAAATTAATGCTAAATTAATAGTAGAAGCTGCAAATGGACCAATATTAAATGAATCAGAAGAAATATTAAATAGTAGAAATATAATTATTGTTCCTGATGTTGTAGCAAACTCAGGAGGAGTAACTGTGTCATATTTTGAATGGGTTCAAAATAGAAATGGAATGTACTGGGAATTAGAAGAAGTTCTAAAAAAAGAAGAAGAAATGATGAAAAAATCATTTAATAAAATATGGAATATTAAAGAAAAAAATAACATCTCTATGAGAGATGCGGCATATATACATGCAGTTGAAAAGATATATAATGTTAAAATAGAAAGAGGACAAATATAAAACCTAAGGCAAAGTGAAGAACCTTCCAAAAAGTTGGTTTTTTTAAACCAACTTTTTGGAGTCACTATAATGCCTTAGGTTTTATTTAATAAAAACTATCTTCTTCAATTATTTTTTTAATTTGTTTTAAATCATCAGTAACTCCTAAAGCTAACATAAGCTTAATTCTAGCTTTTTGCCCTGGAAGATTTCCACCAAACATAACTCCTAAATTTTTAAGATGTAATCCTCCACCCTCATAGCCATATGAATCTAAAACTCTTCCAGTATAGCATCTAGAAACCAAGACTACAGGTATATTATTATCTATAGCTCTTATTATACCAGGAATCATATCAGGTGGTAAATTACCTCTTCCTAAGCCTTCAATTACAAGACCCTTATAGTTATTATCTATGTAGAAATCTACTATATCAGACCCTGTACCAGCAGCTGTTTTAATTAGTCCTACCTTAGTTTCTAATTTGTCAGTATTTATAAACTGTCTTTTTATAATTTCTCTATGAAATAAGACTTGTCCACTATCAACAACACCTAAAGGTCCAAACTCAGGAGATTTAAATGTATCTAAAGACAATGTGTTAGTTTTAGTAACTTCAGAAGCACTATTAACTTCATTGTTCATAACAACTAAAACACCTTTATTCTTTGATTTATCTGATATAGCAGTACATATAGCCGCTGAAATATTACTAGAACCATCATATCCAAGTTCGGAACTATTTCTCATAGCACCTACCACTATAACAGGTTTTTCTGAATTTATAGTTAAATCAAGCATATATGCAGTTTCTTCTAATGTGTCAGTACCGTGAGTTACTATTACTCCATCAACATCATCCTTAGCTAGATGTTCCTTCGCAATGTTTGAAATATTAAACATATCATCAGGAGTAACGTGTGGACTTGGAAGATTACCATAGTTTATATCTTCAATCTCAGCTATATCATTTAAATTAGTTATCATTGATAATATTTCTGAAGAGTTTAATGCAGGTATAGCTGCACTTATTTCTGGATCTATTTTCATGGAAATAGTACCACCTGTAAAAATAATTACAATTTTCTTTTTCATATAAAGACCTCCTTAATATCTATATAGATAATAACATAAATTATATAAAAGGGAAAACATATGTATTATTTTTAGTTTACTTTATATTGCAGATGTTATAAAGTATAATAGAGTAAGGAGGGGGATTATGGATAGATTAGGCAGTTTAAAAGAGAATTTTGAGAAAAATAATATTAAATTTAAAAGTTTTGAGAATATATATAGTTTAAATGATTATTTACTTAATGATATAAAAGATTTTGAAAGTATTTCTATTGGGGGTTCAATTACAATAGAAGAAATAGATATTTATAATAAACTTTTAGACAAAGGAAATAATGTTATATGGCACTGGAGAGATAACGATAAGGATACATTGATTAGTGCTATGAATACTGATATTTACTTAACCAGTTCAAATGCAATCACTGAAGATGGAAAAATTGTTAATATGGATGGAACTGGAAATAGAGTATCATCAATGATTTTTGGACATAAAAGAGTATATATTATAGTTGGAAAGAATAAATTAGTAGAGAATTATGAAATGGCTAGGGAGAGAATAAAAAATATTGCTGGACCTTTAAATGCCAAAAGACTAAATAGAAAAACTCCATGTACTATAACTGGTAAGTGTAGTGACTGCAGTAGTGAAGAAAGAATATGTAAGGTAGAAACTATAATTCATAAAAATCCAGGTGGAACGGAAATAATAGTTTGTTATGTGGATAAAGAATTAGGATATTAAAGAAGGGATAAATATGATATATTTAGATAATTGTGCAACTACAAAAATGCGTAAAGAAGTTATAGAAGAGATGATTGAAAGCTATGAAAATGATTTTGCAAACCCATCTTCACTTCATAGACTAGGTATGGGAACAGAGAAGAAAATAGAAGAATCAAGAAAAACTATTTCAAGTTATTTAAAAGCTAGAGATAAGGAAGTATTTTTTACTTCAGGTGGTACTGAAAGTAATAATATAGCAATATTTAGTTCAGTTGAAAAAATGAAAAATAGAGGAAATCACATTATAACAACAAAGATAGAACATCCTTCTGTGTATAACTGTATGAAAAAGCTGGAAAATGAAGGATATAATGTAGATTATTTAGATGTAGATGAATATGGGAATATTGATTTTAATCAATTTAATGATTTACTAACTGATAAAACGATTTTAGTTTCAATAATACATGTAAATAATGAAATAGGTGTTATTCAAGATATAAAAAAAATTAGAAATATAATGGATGAGAAAGATTCAATAGCATTATTACATTTAGACGGGGTACAATCATTTGGTAAGATAGCTTATAATGTTAAAGAGTTAGGTATAAATACTCTGTCTATAAGTTCACATAAAATTCATGGGCCAAAAGGAATAGGAGCTCTTTATGTGAAAGAAGGTACTAATTTAATGCCTCATATATATGGGGGAGGACAAGAAAATGGTTTTAGATCTGGAACGGAAAATATACAAGGAATTGTAGGATTTGGTAGGGCGGTTAAAATTATAAATGATAATTTTGATGCGGAATATGATCATGTAGTTAAAATTAGAGAGTACTTTTATAATAAAATTAAAAACAATATTTCTGATATAAAAGTAAATACTAAAATAGATAATACATCTTCTCCATATATAATAAATATTTCAATAAGAAATACAAGAGGAGAAGTATTACTACATTACCTGGAAGATGAGAAGATATATATATCAACATCATCAGCCTGTTCATCAAATGGAACTAGTAGAAGTCATGTATTAGAAAGCATAAAACTTACTGATAATGAAATAGAAGGAACGATTAGAATATGTTTTTCTCATGAGATAACATTTGATGATATAGATATAGTAATTGAACAAATGGAAAAATCTGTAAAAGAAATAAGAGACATTATGATGAGGTGAAAGAATGAAACGAGTAATAAGTGTAAGTGTAGGAGAGTTAGTTTTAAAAAAAGGAAATAGAGCTTACTTTGAAAATAAACTAATAGGACAAATGAAAAAGGCTATTAGTGATGTAGGATTTAGTAACTTTTATAAAGATCAAGGTAAAATTTATATAGAAGCAGATTATGAGAATTTTGATTTAATTATTAATAGGTTAAAAAAAGTTTTTGGAATAGTTTATATTAGTCCTTGTATCAAAGTAAATAAAAATATGGAAGAAATTAAGTTAGCAGCATTAGAGATAATGAAAGAAGAATATAAAGAAAATAAGGATATGACATTTAAAGTTGAAACAAATAGATCAGATAAACAGTTTGAATTAAAGTCTCCTGAAGTATCAAGAATTATAGGTGGTGAGATTTTAAAGGGTTTTAATGACTTAAAAGTAGATGTTCATTCACCAGATGTTATGGTTAACGTAGACATAAAACAAAATGCCTATGTATATACTAAAAAAATAGAAGGATATAGAGGACTTCCAGTAGGAAGTAATGGTAGGGGTTTATTATTACTATCTGGTGGTATAGATAGTCCTGTGGCTGGCTTTACAATGGCCAAAAGAGGAGTAAAAATAGATTGTGTACATTATCACTCTTATCCATTTACTTCCGATAGATCCGAAGAGAAGGTTAGGGATTTAGCTAAGATATTATCTAGATATGTTGGGAAAATCAACTTTTATAGTGTAAATATATTAAATATTCAAAAAGAAATAAATAAAAACTGTCCTGAAAATGAAATGACTATATTATCAAGAAGATTTATGATGAGAATAGCAAATGAAATAGCAAAAAGTCAGAATCATCAAGCTTTAATTACAGGAGAGAGTCTAGGTCAGGTTGCAAGTCAAACTATAGAAGGCTTAACTGTAACAACAGATGTTGTTGATATGCCAATATTAAGACCACTTATAGGAATAGATAAAATAGATATTATAGATATAGCTAGAGATATAGAAACATACGAAACGTCAATCTTGCCTTTTGATGATTGCTGTACAGTGTTCTTGCCAAAACATCCAGTTATTAATCCAAAGGTTGAAGATATAAGAAAATCAGAAGAAGCACTAGATGTCGATAAACTTGTAAAACAAGCCATAGATAATATGACAATAACTACAATAGAATAAAAAAATTTCATTAAAAGAAACGCTATTTAATTATTAAGTATATTTAACACTTTAGGGCTTAACGATATTAATCTTATGTGTTATATTATTAAAGGAGTTAAGATTATTCCAAATATATTATAATTTAAATGGCGTTTTTATTATGTAAGGAAGTTACATTTGTAAAAATGTGTTAACTGATATTGGTAATAATGATAATTAATTAACAATTGCCTTATAATAATAAAATTTGTATGAAAACCATTACAAGTTATGTAAAGTAAAAATAATATGTGGTGCTTTAATGTCGAATATTCGACATTAAAGTCAAAAAGTAAATACAAAATTTAATGGTTTAAAATACTTGTTTAAAAATTAATATATGTTATTATTATTGTTAGAAGGTGGATTATTAAAATTTACAACAAATTAGTTATGGGGAGGAATACAAATGGAAAAGAAAACCATTGTGTTAGGAGTAATAGGATCTGATTGTCATGCTGTAGGAAATACAATCTTAGATTATACTCTTACAGAGGCAGGATTTAATGTGGAGAATATAGGAGTATTATCACCACAGGAAGATTTTATTAACGCAGCAATTGAAACAAATGCTGATGCAATTTTAGTATCATCACTATATGGTCATGGAGAAATTGACTGTAGAGGTATGAGACAAAATGCAGAAGAAGCAGGAATAGGCGACATATTATTATATGTTGGAGGAAACATAGTTGTTGGTAAACAAAACTGGGAAGATGTACACAAAACTTTCAAAGACATGGGATTTGATAAAGTTTATGCACCAGGTACAAGTGTTGAAACAACAATAGAAGATTTAAAGAAAGATTTAGGCGTAGAAGAATAATAAAAAACACAGTAAAGAGGCGATAGGATGAATTGTTATCTCTTAATAGATTTTGGGAGTACTTATACAAAGGTTACGTTAGTGGACATTGATAAGGAAGTTATAGTAGGAAATGACAAATCATATACAACAGTAGAAACTGATGTTACTATAGGTTATAAAAACGCTTTGGACAAACTTTTTAGTAAGTTAGAAGGAAAAGTTAATATAGAAGATATTAACATTACTAAAAAACTTGCGTGTTCTTCTGCAGCTGGTGGTTTAAAAATAGCTGCTATAGGTCTAGTACCTGAGCTTACAGCTGAAGCGGCTAAAAGAGCAGCTTTAGGTGCAGGAGCAAGAGTAATTGGAACTTATAGTCACAAGCTAGTAAACAGTGAAATTGAAGAAATTAAAAATTCAAGTGCTGATATGATTTTACTTGCAGGTGGAACTGATGGAGGAAATACAGAATCTATCATTCATAATGCAGGAAAGATAGCAGAGCATAATATAGAAATACCTGTAGTAGTTGCAGGAAATAAATCTAGTATAGACGATATAATAGAAATATTTGAAAAATCAAATATTGAATACTATGTTACTGAAAACGTAATGCCTAATTTAAAAGATATTAACGTAGTCCCAGCTAGAGAGACTATTAGAAACATTTTTATGGAACAGATTGTAAATGCTAAAGGTATGTCTCATGTAGAAGAGACAATATCAGAAATCCTTATGCCAACACCTGCAGCTGTATTAAAAGCAGCAGAGGTACTATCAAGAGGTACTAAAGATGAACCAGGAGTTGGAGATTTAGCAGTAGTAGATATAGGAGGAGCAACAACAGATATACACTCAATAGGTGAAGGTGCTCCAAGTAAAGCTTCTGTTATATTAAGAGGTCTAAAAGAACCAATAGCAAAACGTACTGTTGAGGGGGATTTGGGAATGCGTTATTCAGCAGTTTCCATATTAGAAGCAGCAGGAACTATTATGCTTAGAAAATATTTAGATCTTTCAGAGTATGAAGATTATGAAGAAGAGTTTACTAGAAGATATAACAATACTTCATTTATCCCAGAGACTGAAAGAGATATAACATTTGATGAAGCAATGGCAAAAATTTGCGCTGATATATCAATGCAAAGACATGCAGGAAGAGTAGAGTCTATATATTCACCAATGGGTGGAGCAATGTATTCACAAACTGGAAAGGATTTAATGGAGCTTCCTTATATAATTGGAACAGGTGGAGTACTTGTAAATAGTAGAAATCCAGCAAGTATACTTGAAGCTGCTACATTTACGATGGATGATCCAGAATCATTAAAACCTAGACGTCCAAAATACATGATAGACAAAGATTATATATTATCATCAATGGGTCTGTTAGCTATGGCAGATGCAAACATGGCAGTTAGAATGTTAAAAAAATACATAGTAGAATGTGGGGGGTAAAAAAATGAATTTAAAAAATAAAAAATGGTCAGAAGAGTTTTTCTTCGGACAAAGAGACGAAGTATTAACACATTGGCCTACAGGTAAAGACGTAGATTTACAAGAAGC
>CAYPYI010000056.1:6101-9274 GCA_964415085.1 uncultured Tissierellaceae bacterium | reverse complement strand
CTTTATAATATGATATAATATTATACAAATATTTATGTATATAGAAAAAGGAAGATTATCATGATAGATATTCATTCACACATATTACCAAATATAGATGATGGGTCAAAAGATATAGAAACATCAATAGAAATGGCTAAGCTGTATATAGAAAATGGTTTTCATACAGTAATAGCTACACCTCATTATGTAGAAAATAGTACAATGGATAATAACTATTATAAAAATATTGAAACATTAAATAATTTAAAAAAAGAGTTAAAATTAAATGAAATTTATCTTGATATATATTTAGGAAATGAAATATATATTTGTGATAATTTGTTAGATAACTTAAAAATGGAAAAAATAACAACGTTAAACAATACTAAATATATATTGATAGAACTTCCATTTATGGATTTACCAAAAAATTGCCTGGATATGATAGATAAGCTTCTTAAACTTGGATATATACCAGTATTAGCTCATCCTGAAAGAAATATAGTAATATGTAAAGATATAAATATTCTTTATGATTTAATTATAAAGGGATGTCTTGTTCAAGTTAACATACCAAGCATAGAGGGTAAATATGGACTGGAAATTAAAGAAGCGACAGAAAACATCTTAAAATGTAACATGGTTCATTTCATAGGAACAGATGCACATTCAAACTTAAGAAGAAGCCCCAATGTTGCAAGAGGAATTGAAATGATTAAGAATATAATAGGTGAAGAAAAATTTAAAAATCTAGCCTTAGATAACCCAAAGAAGATATTGTTAAATGAGAATATAGACAGTACAAATCCTATATACTATAAAAAGAAGTTTCGTATAAAAGATATTTTTAGAAAGTGATAGCTGGAAGAGTAAGCTCTTCCAGTTTTTATTTGAAGTACAATCATTAGTTTAATTAGGATATAATTAACTTAAAAGTAATTATATAGGGGGATAAAAAATGAAAAAGAGAATTATAAAAACATTTATACTAATACTTACAATTACTAGCTTATTTACAGCCTGCAGTAAAAAGGATGATACACCTAAAGTTGTTGAAAAAATTGATAATAAAGAAAAAAGTTTGTTAAAAGCAGAAAAGCTAATAGAAGAAAAAGATTTACTAGCTGCAGAAAAAGCATATGAAAACCTACTTGAAATATTTGACGATGAACCTATAGTTTATAAAAACTTAGCATACATAAAAAATTATTATGGAAATAAAGAACAAGCAGCTGATATATTAGTAAAGGCAGTAGTAAATATAAATGGTGAGATAGATAAGGAAAGTTTATATTTAGACTTAATAGAGATTATTGATTCAGACCTTTATCAAGAAAAATATAAAAAATTCTTTTTAGATATAAATAAATCTGATATGACAGATAGAATATTTAATAATTTACTTGTTTTAAATAAGGACAATCAAGAACTAATAAGTGAACTAAAAGATAATTACAAGCCTAAAAATGATGAGTTTTTAATATTTTTAGAAAACAAAATAAATAATTATCAAGATGAAGAACTAGAAAGAAAAACAATAGATAATATAAATAAAGATACAGATATACTACTTTTAGAAGAATTAATAAGAGATAGAGTGCTAATAGGTTATGCATATTATGAAGATTTAGTTCTTGCAAAAGAAGTAATAGAAAAAATAGAAGAAAATAATATTAATATAGATAATTCTTTTCTAAAAGGACTTAAGTATTATTTTGATAATCATGATGGTGAAAAAATAGAAAAAATATATTTTGAAGATTTAGATTTTGATTTAAGAAAAGATGTAGTACTTGTTACATCTAAAGAAAAGTATTTATATGAAGATGGTGGAAGCATATCAATTATACTTAATGAAGGTAAAACGAGTGTAATAGAAATTAGTGAGTCAAAGGCAGTGGAAATAGAACTAGTATTTTCTGATTTAGATAAAGATGCTTATAAAGAAATTCTGTCGGTAGAAAGTCAAGGTGGCAGTGAAAATAAAAAAGACCTTAATATATACTCAATTAATGAAAAAGAATATAATATAGATAGTATTTTAAAAGAGGATATAAACATTTCTATAGAAAATGGATTTGTATTAGATATTATTGATTATGATAAAAATGAATATGCAAGATTAACATTTCCCAAAAATATGATAGATGCAGGTATAGAGACAAATCTTTATAGAGAAGATGGAAAACTTCTAAAAGAAGATGTAATTAATCTAATTTATGATATAGACATATCATTTAATGAAAACTTAAAAAAAGATATTATAAATATGATTAGTCATGTTTATTTAGACTTAGATCAAATGACATATGTAGGGTCTGTAAATAAAGAGTATGAAATAAAAGAAGAAACATTAGAATATAAGGGCTTTATATTTAAAGACATAGATAGTTCAGTAATACCTAATCAAGATTTAAGTAAAAGACAGATTGATGAAATAGAAGATAATGAAGATGATATCAAAACAGAAAATAATCTGACTAAAGAAGAACAAGATAAAGTTATAGATAACTTAAAAAATCTAAGAAAGTATTTTGGAAAAACATCAGATGAAATTATTAATATCATGGGTAAACCTGATAAAGATTTATTAGAAGACTTACATTTAGGATATGCAAAATATTTTGTATATATAGATGAAGATAATCAGGAAAAATATTTTACCTTTAATACAGACTCGGATAAACTTATAGCACTTGATGGAGATCAGATATTTATATATGGAGTTGATAAATATCCAACTTTTAAAGATATAACTGATATGTTTGGACAAGATTATATTAAAGATGATGAATTTTTATCAGGAGTATCAGATTTAGATGGTAATAGCTTAGATGAGATAGTATATATAACCGATGATGGACTTATGCTAAGCTTTGTAGAAACTGCATATAATACAAAGGAATACAGATTATCTTTATTTCTAAATAGTGAAGAATAAGTTTTAAATTTAGCTATTATAAATAGAAATAATTCTATAGATTACTTAATAGGTTACTTAATATATATAAGAAAATAATTTTATTTTTACTTAAAATTAAAATAAAACAAGGAAAACTTAGATAAAAAAGGTATTCCTTGTTTATTTTTTGAAATAATGGATAAAAAGATAGAAATATTACTAGTTATTGTAAAGCTTTAACAATAATAGTAATTTTTTGATTTAGATAAAATAAAATTCTTATGCTTAA
>CAYPYI010000056.1:0-6001 GCA_964415085.1 uncultured Tissierellaceae bacterium | reverse complement strand
ATAATGATCAAAATTACATGTTTAATCAAAAAATAATACTTGCAAAAAAATTTAATAACTATAGATCTTATCTATCAAGAATATATTCAGAGGAAGTTATGGTTCATGATTTTTTAGAAATATTTTATATAGTAAAAGGAAGTATAAAAATAACAACTGAATTTGAAAGTAAACAATTAAATGCAGGGGATATATATATAATAAGTCCTAACTTAGTTCATAGGATAACTCCAAGTGATGAGGATAATATCTTATTATTTTTACAATGTGATTGTAAAGGATTAGAGAAAATGGGAAATATTGATAATAATAATATTATAATAAATAAACTGGATAATAAAGTTAAGGATGAACTAATTAATATATTAGGAAATATTTATCTTACATTTATTGATACAGAAATTTTAGAATCGGATAGAAATAGTAAGGTAATCGTTTATATAAATAAAATGGTAAATATAATATCAAGACTTGAGAAAAAACAACTTATGTGCACATTTGAAAAAAATAACGACATTAAATACTTAGTAGCAGATATTATAAAAAGACTACCTGATAATATAAAAAATGAAGAAGATACAGGCCTAGATAAAATAGCAAATAGCTATAATATAAGTTATTCATACCTATCAAGAACATTTAAAAAGATTATTGGAGAAAATTATACAGATTATTTATTAAAAATAAAAATGAATTTAGCTGTAGACTTATTAATAAATACACAACTAAAAATTTCCCAAGTAGCTGTTAAATCAGGTTTTACTAGTATAAAAACATTTAATAATACCTTTAGAAAAGTATTTGACATTTCACCAAGTAAATTTAGACAGAAATATATGAATATAGAAAACATAGAAAGAATAAGTCCTTTATTTTTAGATATTAACACACAGATGTTTATAGAATATATCTATACAACCAATGCTAAAAACAGGAAAAAAGAATCAGATAATAAACATATTATTGATGTAAAAACAAACAATATATGCATAAAAGAAGGCCTTACAAATGTATTGCATCTTGATTGTATATTGACTACAGAGTTTAATGTAATAGATATTTCAGAAAAATTAGAAGAGTTAGATCCAGAATACTTAATAATTGAACTATACTATGATGGAGAAGAACTCTATGTTATAAAATCAGATAACAATAAAGAAAAAGTTTCTGATAAAGAATTTAATATACTAGTAAATGTGATGAATAAAAATGATATTACTCCATTCGTAAGGATAAATTATTCTGAAGTTGACTTAAGTAAAGCTATAAGTAGTTATGAAAGTTATTATGATGTGTTAAGGGATAAGATAAACCTATTATATGTAATGATAGGTTATGATAAAGTTAATAAGTATATTTTTGAGATGTATATTCCTAATATGAAAGATTATTTAATAGGAAAAGAAGACCTTAATAATTTAGTAAAACATATAGAAGAATTTAGAAAAATTCTAAGAGAAAATGCTTATTCTAATGCTGAAAATTTTGGTATATACTTTGGTGAGATATCTAAATATAAAGATTTTGAGGCTATGGATAGATTATTTGAACTTGTTAGAAAGCCAGATTTTATAAATTTTGATATAGGGCTAGAGATGATAATGGGAAGTTCTGTAAAATATATGATAAATTTACTAGATGATATAAAAAAATATATAAATATAAAATATGGAGAGATTCCTATAGTAGCTGGATTTAATTATAAAGTTAATGATGATGATGTGTTATCAGAGGAAAATATAATATATTATAATTTATTTTTAGCTAAAATTCATATATACCTCCAAAAAAGTGGATATATTTTAATTGGGTCAAATATAACATATAATAATTATAAAAAAATTATTGGAAAATTTACTGATATATTTGGAATAAAACAAAGTCCATATTATGCATATAAAATGTTATCTCAAGTTAAGGGAGAAGTGGTTATGATACAACCAGGAATCATAGCTGCCAGAGATCAAAATAAAAGGGAATTAAGTATTTACTTGTATGAGGATTATGATGTATATATAGACAATATATATAAATATGGATATGAAAATTATATTTTATCAAGTAAGAATGTTAATTTTACAATTGCTGGATTAAATGGTTTATATAAAATGAGTAAATATATACTATCAAGTAAAGGTGACTGGATAAAAGAAACCTTCATAGATGATAAGAGGGCATATCTTAGCATAGAAAAAGATGAAATCGACTTAATACAAAACAGATATAAACCTGATCTAGAAGCATGTTTTTTCGAATCTAATGGATGTAAAGATCTTAGCATATTAAAAAAACCAAATGATGTAGTTCTATTAAAAATAAAAAGAATATAAAAATTATAGGAATAATATAATAAAAGAATAAAAGAATAATAGAATAATAGAATAAGAGAATAATAAAATAATGAGATAAAAAATAAAAATAATAAAAAGAGCGTAATAAAAAAGATAATGAATAGGCAAAAATATTATTTATATTAATGGATATTTTAAGATTTAATATAGAATAACTGCAAAAAAAAGATTGGCTTTGCAAAAAAAGGTAAAAAAAGAATAAAAATATAACTTTTCTGTATAAAAATGAATGTCTTTGTTCAAAAAATGACAAATTATAGTATAATTTAGAAGTGGTAAATTATTACATAAATTATACATAAAAAGAGGGGATAGTTAATGTCATTAAAGAACAAAATTACTTTTGGAATAATTGTAATGCTTGTAGTAATGCTGGCAATAACTGGAGTTTATATGGCAAAATCTACTAATAAACTTCTAGAAGAAAATGAGGAGCAAAGACTCAGTAGTTTAAGTGATTATATCAAAGAAGATATTGATAAGGAACTTGAAGTAGCAAGGTTAAGTGCTATTAATATAGCAAATTCTAGGGAAATAAAAGAAGCCTTTGCTAAAAGAGATAGGAAAGAATTATTAGCTTTAACACTAGAAACCTACAGAAAAGTAAATCATAAATTTTCTCAAGCTCAATTTCATCTTCCAGGTTCAAGATCATTTTTAAGGCTTCATATGCCAGAAAAATATGGAGATGATTTATCAGGATTTAGAAATACTGTAAATCTTGCTAACAAATTAAAAAAAGAAGTTAGTGGTTTAGAAGAGGGAGTAGCAGGTTTTGGTATGAGGGTAGTATTACCAATTGAATATGAAGGAAAACATATTGGAAGTTTTGAGTATGGTTCAGATATTGAAAAGGTCTTTATAGATCAACTAAAAGAATTATATGGTGGAGAGTTTTATATTTACAAATTTAATGAAGATAACAAATCAGAATTAGTATCATTAACTGCAGATGAGGACTTATTTTTAGTGGAAGAAGATGAAGATATTCAAAATATCTTATCAAATGAAGTAGTAATAAAAAGAACTAAAGATAAAAAAGACAACGTCCTTTTAGTACCTCTTAGGCTTTATGATGGTCAAGTTGGTGGATTTTTAAAATATACATAAAATAGAGATGTAGTAGTTAATTATAATAGAAATGTTCTAAAAGGAATGAGCATATTTATTTTAATTGTAGCAGTAGTTATATTTGTAATTTTCTATATATTAATAGGAAGACTTATGAATCCATTAGGAAACTTAATAGAAAAAGCAAATAAAATATCTGAGGGAGACTTTACACAAAAAATAGATGTAAAAGCAAAAGATGAGATTGGGGTTTTGGCAGGTTCATTTAATAATATTTCTGAAAATTTAAGTAATATGCTTAAGAAAATAAATGATTCATCAGCTCAAGTTGCAGCAACATCACAAGAATTATCTGCAACATCAGAAGAGGTTTCAGCTTCAACTGAGGAAATTTCATCAAACATAGAAGGCGTATCAAAAATGGCTTCAGATCAGCTTGAAACTGTAAAACAATCAAGAGAAGATGTTCATGATATGGCTGATTTAATAAATAATTTAAATGATAATATTATAAAGATAAATAAGTCAGTTGATAATACAAAAAATTCATCTGTTGATGGGTTAAAATCATCAGCAGAAGCAGAAGAGACAATACTTGATGTAAAAAAATCAACATTAAAAACAACAGATGATATAAATAGGCTTAATGAGAATTCAGAAAAAATAGGGGCAATAGTAGAAACAATTGGAAATATAGCAGAACAAACAAACTTACTTGCATTAAATGCAGCAATAGAAGCTGCAAGAGCAGGAGATGCGGGAAGAGGATTCTCTGTAGTAGCAGAAGAAGTAAGAAAATTAGCAGAGGAATCTAAAGATTCTACTATAGAAATATCAAATTTAATTAAACAAATACAAGAAGATGTATCTTTAGCTGTAGAAAGTATGTCCAAAAGTAATGAAAAAATTAATAAAAGTGTTACAGTGGTAAATGAATCTAACGAGAAATTTATAGTTATAGAAGAAGAAGTAAGCCAAGTAGCAAGTCAGATGGAAGATGTTAATGAGGTAGTAGGAAAGATTTATACAGGTGCAGAAGGTATACTAGAAATATTTGAAGATATTACAGAAAAATCACAGTCGACTCTTGAAAATTCAGAGTCTGTAACAGCAGCCAGTGAAGAACAAACAGCAGCTATTTCTGAAATAGCAAACGCGGCAACAGAACTTGCCAGTTTAGCATCAGAACTACAGGTTCAAACAAGTAAATTTAAATATTAAGATTAGAAACTAAGAAGACTCTTCTTAGTTTCTTTTATTTGAATAAAGAAAGATTTAATTATATAATGTAATAATCATATACTAAAAGTATTTGTAAACTTAAAATAAAGGAGAGGGTTATGTGTTTAGTAAAAAAGTTACTTTAATCTTTTTGATTACAGTTCTTATAATAGTAACACTAAGTACAACTAGCTTTGCAGATAATAATAATTTTAATAATAAAGGTAGTAGTTGGTCAAAAGAAGCACTAAATAATGCAGTTAAAAACAACTTAATTAAAGGTATACCAGATGGATTAAATCCAAAAGAAGACTTACTTAGATCAGAGATGGCTTGTATTATGAACAATATATTTAATAGCCACAATCAAGATGATATATCAAATTTTACAGATGTATCAATAGATGATTGGTATTTTGAAGATATGGCAAAAGCAGTTCATATGGGCATGTTTACAGGATTTAAAGATAAATTAAATCCAAATGATAAAATTACAAGACAAGAAGCTTTTGCTGTAATATCAAGAGCTTTTAAAGTAAAAGAGTTATATTCAAATGAAGAGCCTAAAAAGTTTGACGATTTAAATAAAATATCTGCTTGGGCTAAAGAAGATATATATGCATTAATAAATGCAAAATATATAAATGGATCTAATGGAAAAGTTAATCCTACAGGGAATATAACAGTAGAAGAGTTCTTACAACTTATGGATAATATAATAGGTCAATTAATAAATGAACCAGGAATTTACAAAAAGGTTGATAAAGGAAATATAATAGTTAATAAACCAGCAGTTATTATAAGAAATCAAACAATCGGAGGAGATTTAATAATAGCTGAAGGTGTAGCAGAAGAAGATGTAATACTTGAAAATGTAGTAGTAATGGGAAATATAATAGTAAGAGGTGGAGAATTAAGCCTAAAAGAAGATACATTAGTTGAAAATATCCTTATTGATAGGGTAGATGGAGACTTTAACTTACAAGTAGATGAAAATGCAATAGTAAAAAGAATGACTATAAACAGTAAATCTACAGTAAATGGAAAAGGTAAAGTTTGGAAAATATTAGTAACAGGTGGAAATGATAGTAAAATCAATGTATCAAAAACATATGTTGATATAATTAATAAATCTGTAAAAGTATTAGATAAAGAAGGATATAGAGTAAAAATAGGTAATGTACTAGTTAATGAATAAAATTTATAAAAAGATTTTATAAAAGTATATAATAATATAATAAATACTCCTTTGTAATAATAGTTAATTATAGGCTATTATCACAAGTTGGAGTATTTATTTTTATATTTTAATAAAGAGTTTAATATTTATTTTAATAAAGAGTTTAATATTTATTTTA
>CAYPYI010000055.1:4228-9693 GCA_964415085.1 uncultured Tissierellaceae bacterium | reverse complement strand
AATCTTCTTGCTCTTTTATAATTTGTTTTTTATATTTTTCAAATGATACTCTTACATATGGAGCTAATGTTTTATCCACTCCTGAAATACTTTGTCCTCCATATTGATTTGAAGCAACTTGAGCAACTATTTGTGTAGTAACTGTACATGCTACTTGAAATGACTTTGGACTTTCTACCATTTTACCATTTATAACCGTTCCATTTTTTAGCATATCTTCTAAATCTATAATACAGCAGTTAAAAATTGGCTGCATTATATAATCTAAATCGTGTATATGTATTGCACCTTCATCGTGAGCTTGTATTAAGTGTGATGGTATTAGTTTTCTTTTAGCGATATCTTTAGATACTTCTCCTGCAATTAAATCTCTTTGTGTCGAAGCAATTCTAGCATTCTTGTTAGAGTTTTCATTCATTACTTCTTCATTAACAAAATTAAGAAGTCCTAATATACTATCATCCGTTGTATTATTTTCTCTTTTAAACTCTTGTATAGCTCTATAACCTTCATATGCCTTCGCCGTTTCCACATGATCATTTTCAATAAGTTTATGATATACCATATCTTCAATTTGTCTTATTGATAAACTTTTAGTTATATCTGCTATTTTATAAATTTCATCTGCTATCTGCTCTGCAATGGCCTCATCATAGATTCCACTACCATATTTCATAGCTTTTTCTATTGCTATTACTATCTTTTGACTATCAAATGGTACTTCACGACCATCCCTTTTAATTACTTTTATCATAATATCCTCCTCAAATCATACTAAATAGCTAATACTTACTTAGTTAATAAAAGCACCACATATGGTGCGTACTCTTTATATAATATACCACAATTAGATACTATTTTAAACGCTAGTAAAAAAATATTATTTTTTTCAAGAAAAAAATTCTTCAAAATGCTAGTATCTAGCACTTTGAAGAAAACTATAATAATTATTATATTAATTTAACATCTATCTTTAATTTGTTTAACAATTATTATTCCCTAAAAGTTATTTCTTTACCTTCAATACTATCTATAATTGCAAGAGATTCTAATCTATATCCTTCATCTCTTAATGCTTTTCCACCTTCTTGGAATCCTTTTTCAACTACTACACCTATACCCACTAAATTAGCTTCTGCTTTTTCAACTAAATCAATTAAACCTTCAGCAGCTTTCCCGTTTGCCATAAAGTCATCTATTATAAGTATATTTTCATCTTTATTTAAGAATTTCTTACCTACTTTTATTTTGTAATTTCTCTTTTTTGTATATGAATAAATCTCAGTAGAGTATACATCTTCAGATAAATTAACAGAATCTGTTTTTCTAGCAAATACCATGGGTACATCAAAATATTGAGCAACTATTGCTGCTATTGCAATTCCTGATACTTCTGCTGTTAATATTCTATCTATTTTAACATCCTGAAATCTCTTTTTAAATTCCTTTCCTACTTCATTCATAAGATTAATATCTACTTGATGATTTAAAAAACTATCTACTTTTATTATTTCGCCTTCTTCTACCCTACCACACTCTAAAATTTTCTTTTTTAGAACTTCCACGCGATCCCTCCTATAATTGTCTATTATTATATTATAGTTAAGCCTATAGGAATAATCAACATCATAATAATAATAAAAATCTTAATATTTTATTAATCTTAATAAGATTGTAACCGTTTTTTTTATTATTGTGGTAAACTTAGAATAGGTTTATATTGGAGGTGAGTCTTTGAGTAGTTTAATAAGGTTAAAAAATGTAAGAAAAGTATTTAAAATGGGTGATGAAAAAATAGTTGCTCTTAACAATATTAATCTAGTTATTGAAAGAGAAGAATTTATTTGTTTGCTTGGTACTTCCGGTTCAGGAAAAAGTACATTACTTAATATGATGGCAGGACTTGAAAAACCATCTAGAGGTGAAGTTATTATTGCTAACAAACATATAGAACGAATGAGTGAAAATCAATTAGCTAGATTTAGACAAGAATATATAGGTTTTGTTTTCCAGTCATATAACTTAATTCCAACATTAACAGCTGTTGAAAACGTAAGTTTAGGTCTAACCTTTAAAGGTGTTCCTAAAAAGGAGAGAGAAAAAATGGCTATAGATATGTTAAAAGCTGTAGGACTTGGAACTAGACTGCACCATAAACCATCTGAAATGAGTGGTGGTCAGCAACAAAGGGTTAGTATTGCCAGGGCCTTTGTTGGTAATCCAGAAATTGTATTTGCCGATGAACCAACAGGTAACTTAGATACAAAAACCACATTAGAAATTATGGACTTAATAACAGGTATGGCTAAAGAAAATAAGCAGACTCTTATCATAGTAACTCATGATGAGGAGATTGCACCATATACTAATAAAATAGTTCGTATAAGAGATGGTAATATTGAAAAAATAGAAAGAAACCAGGAGGTTATTTAATGAAAAGTATAAATAAAATAGTAGCACTACTTCTATTAGTAGTAATATCTTTAAGTCCATTTACAGTTTTTGCTGATAATAGTAATAAACCTGACTTAACGCCTGTTATAGTTGTAGAAGATGCAGATATACCAAAAGGTGTGGCAGGAGAGAATGTAACAATTAATTTCAAACTTAAAAGTTTAAAAAACACTTCAAGAAATATCGTTATTAAACCAGAATTACCTACAGAGAATAATCCCTTTAGCTTTGCTGATAATTCTTATTCACAAACAATAGATAGAATAAGTGCTAATAACTCACAAAATGCTAAAATTAGTTTATTTGTAAATAGAGATGCAAAAGAAGGAATATATCCAGTAAAACTTAATATTTCATATTCCGCTTCTGGAGATTACACAACTCCTCAAACTACAACAGAAATAGTATATGTAAAAGTTGTAAATTTACAAAGCACACCAAAACTTCTTATTACTAAAGTTGAAACAGATCCTGAAGCTTTTTCACCAGGAACTACTGGTAATATGAGAATTTACTTAGAAAATAAAGGTTCTATAAATGCTAAAGATATAGAAGTATCTTTAGGTGGACTTGATAGTGCACAAGGATTTTACCTTGAAAATGGTACTAACAAAGAATTTTTAGATAGAGTAAACGGAAATTCAGATTCATTTGTTGATTTTAATATAGCTGCAAGTAGAAATATTAAGGGCGGCGGACATGAATTAGAAGTTGAATTTAAATATAAGTCCGGTGGAGCTGATATTGAGGATAAACAAAAAATATATTTAAATGTTGGTAAACAAGGTACTAGTGGAGCAAACTTAAATATTGAAAAATTAGCTTTCCCTACTGGAGCTATTAGACCAGGCAATGATTATGTTTTAAGTTTTGATATAGCAAATAAAGGAAAACTTAATGCAACTAATATTATAGTTAAAGCAGAAAGTTCAGATCCAGCTGTTGTACCAAAAAGTCAAAGCATAAGAAAAATAGATACTATAGCTGGTGGTAAATCTCAAAGACTTGATTTTATATTTACACCAACACCAGATGCTGAAACTAAAAACTATCCTATTTCTATAACAATAGAATATGAAGATGAATTAAATCAAGGACTTGATAATAAATATGTATTAAACCAATATGTAGGAATTTATGCAAATAATCCTAAGAAAACTGAAGATGATGGAAAGCAAAGTAAACCTAAGCTTATTATTAATAAGTATAACTTTAGTCCCAATTTAGTTAAAGCTGGAGAAAACTTTACAATGAATTTATCTTTTTATAACACAAATTCAAATAAATCTGTTAAAAACATTAAAATATTCTTAACTTCAGATGAAAAGACTGATCCACAAAGCCCTAGTGCAGGAGGAAATGTATTTACACCAGTTGATTCAAGTAATACTTTCTTTATAGATAGTATACCTCCTAAAGGAGTTGTAGATAAAACTATTACAATGTTTACAGTACCTGATGCTCAAGCTAAGACTTATACTATTACTGCAAACTTTGAATATGAAGATTCAGAAGCAAATGAATATACAGCAACTGAGTTAATAGGAGTTCCTGTTGTTCAAAAATCAAAACTTGATGTTGGTGAATTAAATGTTCCAGATGAACTATTTGCTGGTGACTTTAATCCAATAAGTTTAGAATTTTATAATACTGGAAAAGTAACTTTATATAATTTAATGGTTAGACTAGAAGGTAACTTCCAAAAAGAAAATGCAAATCTTTATGTAGGTAACTTCGAAACAGGATCAAGTGAAATGTTTGATGCAACAATTATTCCTAATGAACCGGGAGAACTAAAGGGTAGAATCATTTTCTCATATGAAGATTCTGCGGGAGAGAGTATAGAACATATTGAAGAATTTACTTCTAATGTTGTAGAATTTACACCTCCTGAAGGTATGGATGATTTCCCTATGCCTGAAGAACCTACTGGTATTAAAAAAGTTTTAAAAAATAAATGGGTATGGTTAGGACTAATTGTCCTTGGAGTTGTTGGTAGAAAAGTATATAAGAAAAGAAAAGATCAAAAAGAATATGATGAAAATCATGAAGATTATGATGGCGATACTGATATAATCGATAAAGGGTCAGATTTAAATGAATAAAAAAGACTTAATTGAGATGGGATTAAAAAACCTATGGCGTAGAAAACTTAGAACATTTTTAACTATTCTAGGAGTGCTTATAGGTACAAGTTCCATTGTCATAATGCTTTCACTTGGTATAGGACTTAGTGAATCATTTAAAAGTCAAATTGAGTCTCTAGGAAGCCTTACTACTATCACTGTATCTAAAGGATATGGTGGTGGTATGATGGGCATGGGAATGGGCCAAGATTCTTCTAGTAAGAAAAAAGTAACTCTAGATGATAAAGCAGTTTTAGAATTCGAGAAAATTCCTAATGTAGTTGCAACTATGCCTATGAGACAAATCTATGCTACTTTCATTAATGGTAAATTTATAAGTAGTATTCCAATTAAAGGTATTCCACCCCAAAATATGGAGATATTTGAGTTCAAAATAGAAGAAGGAAGATTACTATCTGCTGGAGATGATATGTCTGTTGTTTTTGGTGGTGGTGTAAGAGATTCTTTCTATAACCCTAAAGGACGTAGTGGTAGAATGCCTGAGATTAATTTAATGGAAGATAGAATTCAACTTACTTTAGATGATAGTTATGGCTATGATTCTGGATTTAATCCTGATAAACCAACTTATAAAAAATATAAAATGAAAACTGCAGGAGTTTTACAACAAGGTGATATGGAGCATGATTGGGCTGCATATATGCCAATAAAAACTGTTGAGAAGCTTATGAAAGAAAAAGATAGACTTTCAACTGATAAATCACAGAAAAAGAAAGATTATTCTTACGAAACAGTTTTAGTTAAGGTAAATGATATTAAAAATGTTAAAGAAGTCCAAAACCAAATTAAAGATATGGGCCATGAGGCATTTAGTCTAAATGACTTTTTAGATGACATTGGTGCTGAATACGACCAAGTTATTGG
>CAYPYI010000055.1:0-4218 GCA_964415085.1 uncultured Tissierellaceae bacterium | reverse complement strand
GACTTTTTAGATGAGATGAACAAAACAGCTGGTGTTATACAAGCTATTTTAGGTGGTATAGGAGCTGTTTCATTGTTAGTAGCAGCAATTGGTATTACAAATACAATGATAATGTCCATATATGAAAGAACTAAAGAGATTGGTATTATGAAAGTAATAGGTGCTTCTTTAGAAGATATTAGAGATTTATTTTTATTAGAATCTGCAATAATTGGGTTCTTTGGTGGAATATTTGGTATCGGTTTTAGTTTTACTGTATCATATATAATAAATGTTGTAGCGCCAAGTATGTTCCCTGGAGATTTTGAAAAACTAAGTATAATACCTATATGGCTTGCATTAGCAGGTGTTGCATTCTCAACATTTATAGGTATCGCTTCTGGATATTATCCAGCTAAACGTGCTATGAATTTATCCGCACTAGAAGCAATTAAAACTGAATAATTTTAAGAATCATTTGAAATTTAAAAACAGCTTGCGTCATAATAAATGACACAAGCTGCTTTATTTTATCAACTTATATGTTTTTTAAGATTCTATTAGACACTTATTCTTTTTTCTTATTGAACATCCAATCTCCTACTTGTCCATAAATAGCTCCAAATAATATTAATACTGCACCTACTACTTGTATAAGTAATAATTCTTCTTTTAAAATAAGATTCGCCCACACAAGTGCTAATACTGGATCTAAATATCCAAATAATGCTACAGTTTGAGCTGAAAGTCCCTGCAAAGATTCAAAGTGTAAATAACAAGCAATTGCTGTATGAAATACACCTAAGATGATTAAAAATATTAAATCTTTCGTTGTTGGTATTTGAAAAATTACTTGCTTAGTTATAATCATGTATATAAAGATTACCACTGTAGCTGATAATAGTTGAAATAATATAACAACAAGCCCTGGTAATGCAACTATTTGCTTATTTAAAAGTAATAATAATGCATAAAATACAGCACCTAAAATTCCACATATTATACCTAATTTTAAATTACTACTGCTTCCTGAATTTGAGTTTACTAAAAACATACCAAATAAAGCAAGTATTACTCCTAATATCTTAGATTTTGTAAGTTTTTCCTTAAGTACTAATGGTGACATTAAAATTACCATTATAGGGGCTGTATAATGTAATAAGATCGCTAAACTAACATCTAGATATCTATATGATTCAAAAAGAAAAATCCAACTTGCTCCCATTGAAGCCCCAGATAAAAATATTCTCACGCCATAGTGTTTTATTTTTTTATATTCTATTTTTTCTTTTTTTATTAGTAATATTATTAATAATGTTAGAAATCCAAATAATGCCCTTAAGAATATTATATGGGTGCTAGACATATTTATATTCTTTCTTATTATTCCTAACGTACTATATATAAATAATGTAATAACTAGTTGTATATAAGACTTATTCAAATTAACACCTCTAATTTATGCAAATAATAAAAAATACAATAAAACAATTATACCTAATATGATTCTATAAACACCAAATGCTTTAAAATCATTATTTTTAATATATTTCATTAAAAATTTAATTGAAATAACTGAAACAACAAAAGCAACTATCATTCCAAATATTAACATCCCAAATTCTGAACCTGTAAAATTAAAACCAAATTTTCTTAATTTTAATAAGCTTGCTCCAAACATTACAGGAACAGATAAAAAGAATGAATACTCAGCAGCAACAGATCTTGATGTTCCAAGTATCATAGCTCCGATAATTGTTGCTCCTGATCTTGATGTTCCTGGTATTAAAGCCAACACTTGAAAAAAACCAATTTGTAAAGCTGTTTTATAATCTAATTGCTGAAAATTATTAATTGTAGGAACTTTATCTTCATTTTTATTTTCTACAATAATAAATAAAACACCATAAATTATTAACATTAAAGCTACAACTACATAGTTATATAAATGCTCATCTAACCAATCATCAAGCAAAACACCAAATATTCCAGCAGGTATAATTCCTACTATAACCTTATACCATATTTGCATAGTGTCCCTTTTTTCTTTTAAACTTTTACTTCTTGCAAGTGGGTTTAATTTATTAAAATAAAGTAATACAACTGCAAGTATAGCACCTAATTGAATAACAACAAAGAACATTTCTTTGAACGCATCTGATGCATTTAATTTAATAATTTGATCTACTAATATCATGTGACCCGTACTACTAATAGGTAACCATTCAGTTATACCTTCTACTATCCCTAATATAAGTACCTTAAATAATTCTATCAATATTCTATACCTCCTATGACAATTACTTAACTATTATAACAAAAATATAGTTAAATTACTCATTTATTTATTTTCTATTTCTTCATTTAACTCTGTTAAATAAAGCCATCTTTCCATTTTAAATTCTAATTTCTCTTCTAATTCTTCTTTTTCTACTAATAATTCTTCAAGTTTTACATAATTAGCAGCATTTAGTTCAATATCTTTCTCTACTTTTTTTAGATCTTCTTCAATTTTTTTTATTTCCATATCTATGGTTTCAAACT
Organism: uncultured Tissierellaceae bacterium; assembly: GCA_964415085.1. Lineage (GTDB taxonomy): Bacteria > Bacillota > Clostridia > Tissierellales > Tissierellaceae > CAYPYI01. The sequence continues at coordinate 1,695 of CAYPYI010000055.1, read as the reverse complement.
CTCGTTTTTCATTATAACTAAATTTCAAAGTTCTATTCTTATTATCTTCTATATTAAATTCTTCTATTATTTCTTTATTTTTTATAGTTTCATTTTCAATATTATTAGAATCTATATGCATTTTCTTGTAATACGAATAATTCCCTGGATACATCTTTATTTCAGCATTTTCAATATGAAAAGTTGAGTTAGTCACTTTATTTAAGAAATATCTATCATGAGATACTACAATAACTGGTCCAGGAAAGCTTTCTATATATTCTTCTAATATAGTTATGGTTTGTATATCCAAATCATTTGTTGGCTCATCTAATATTAAAAAGTTTGGCCCTTCCATTAGTACTCTAAGTAAAAACAGCCTTCTTCTCTCACCACCTGATAATGTACTTATTACGCTATATTGTTCGTTTGAATCAAATAGAAATAATTCCATCATATCGGTAGCCGTAATTTTATCATCAGTTGATGTTTTAATAAATTCTCCACCTTCTTTAATATATTCAATCGCCCTTAAATTTTCATCCATATTCTTTATTTCCTGTGAAAAGTAACCAATTTTAACTGTTTCACCAATATCAACCATACCTTTATCAGCCTCTATATTTCCACTTATAATATTCATTAATGTTGATTTACCTGAGCCATTATCACCTACTATACCTATCCTGTCATCTCTCAATATAGTGTAGGAGAAATCTTTTATAACTTGTTTTTCCCCAAATGATTTATAGATATTATCAATTTCCACAATCTTCTTACCTAATCTTTTTCCACCAACATTTATTTCTATTTCTTCATCATTTATATCTAATTTACTATTTTTTAGGTCATTGAATCTTTCAACCCTCGCTTTTTGCCTCGTTCCTCTTGCTTTTACACCTTGTTTCATCCATTCTAACTCTTGCCTATATAAACTTTTTCTTTTCCTTTCACTTGCTATATCTTTTTCTTCTCTTTCCATTTTCTTAGTTAAAAAGTAATTATAATTTCCAGAATAAGAGTAGATTTGTTTATTATCTAGCTCAATTATTCTATTACTAACACGATCAAGGAAGTACCTATCATGTGTAACCATTAATATAGCACCTTTATACTCAAGTAAATATTCTTCAAGATAATCTATACTCTCATTATCCAAATGGTTTGTAGGCTCATCTAGTATCAGTAAATCACTATCATTAATTAACACACTAGCAAGTGAGACTCTTTTTTTCTTTCCCCCTGATAAATTTGAAATTTTTTCATTGATATTTTCAATTCCAAGTTTATTTAATACAAGCTTTGCTTTACTTTCAAGCTCCCAAGCATTATATTTATCCATTTTCTCTGTTAATAATATTAATTCTTCATCTTTATAATCTCCACTTTTTATCAAAGTATTGTAATCACTGAATAACCCTAACAATTTATTATTTCCCATAAATACCTGTTCTAATACTGTTAAATCTTCTTTAAAATTAACATTTTGTGATAGATACTCTATTCTTAAATTTCTATTTTTAGTTATAAGACCACTATCTTCCTTTTCCTGACCACTTATTATTTTAAGTAGAGTAGTTTTCCCTTCACCATTTCTTCCTATTAAACCTATCTTTTCTCCTTCATTTATGCCTAAAGATAAGTCTTTAAAAAGTACCTTCTCACCATATGATTTATTTAAATTTTCTATAGATATTATATTCATTTATTCACCCC
>CAYPYI010000054.1:0-9781 GCA_964415085.1 uncultured Tissierellaceae bacterium | reverse complement strand
TTTTAGTAAAGAACCATCCTTTTATAGATGGGAACAAAAGGATTGGAATTTTAGTAATGATAACATTCTTAGAAATAAATGGGATTGAAGTTGCTTGTACAGATGAAGAATTGATTATCCTGGGATTAGGCCCTGCAGATGGATCAATAGATGGTGAGAATTTGTTAAGTTGGATAATAAATCATAGTTAAGGTCAGATTTCAGTTTCCAGAAAGGGGTTACTATCTATATACGACATCATTATTATCCTATCAAGGCATGGTGAGATTTTGGTAAAGTTAAAAAAAAATAATATATAATATAATCAAGATTTTAAGGTATTGAATGGTAGATGACATTCAATGCCTTTTTTTGTTATAAAGAATTAATATATATAAGTTTATATATTTATGTCTGATTTAATATTTAATATTTTATATATGCTACAATGGTTATGAGTAATATGTTAATTATTATGATATTTAAAATTTAGAAAGATTGAAGGGAGTGTTTGGGATGATGAAAATAACAATTAAAACTAAGTATGCAAGGAGGGTAAATGTCTTGTAAACTCTCCGAATAAAAATAGGAGGCAAGTAATGAGAATAGAAAAAGATAATATTGTAATTAGAAGTGCTAATATAGATGATGCTATTCAACTAAATAAATGGTGGAATGATGGTAAAATTATGGCCCATGCAGGATTTCCAAAAGGATTAGGACAGTCCCTAGAAGATACGATTATTCAAATTAGAAAATATGAGGGTAAATTAAGTCAGGTTTGTATAATTGAAATTGATGGAAAGAATATTGGTGAATTAAATTATAGAATAAAAGATGATGGATCAGTGTACCCTGGATGGAAAATATGTGATTTAGATTATCAAAACCAAGGATATGGTACTGAAATCATTAAAATATTATTTAAATTTTTATTTAGTGATGAGAATATTAATTCTAAGTTTTCTGTTGATAGAATTACATGGGATACTATGCTTGAGAATAAAAGAGCCCAATATATTTATGAAAAGAAGATTCATGCAAGAAAAATAGGAATAAAAGAAAATGCTTGGAAAGATCAACTAGGTAACTTGAGAAGTTCAGTGGAATATGAAATAACTAGAGAGGACTTTTTCAATGCTAGATAATAAAGGTTTTGATTTATGGGCAGATGGCTATGATAAAAGTATACACTTAAGTGAAGAAAATGATGAATATCCATTTGCAGGTTATAAGCATTTATTAAATACTATTTATAATATAGTCCACAAGAAAGAAAAGGCAAAGTTGCTAGATATTGGATTTGGCACAGGGATATTAAGTAAAAAGCTATATGATGAGGGCTATGAAATCTATGGCATAGATTTTTTACAAAAAATGATAGATATAGCAAAGAAAAAATGCCGTTTGCCAGTTTAATTAAATATGACTTTTCAAAAGGATTACCAGTAGAAATAAAAAATAATTCTTTTGATTATATTATTAGCACATATGCATTACATCATTTAGATGATGAAGAGAAAAGGGAATTTATTAAAAAACTTGAAACTTATCTTACTGAAGATGGAAAAATAATAATTGGTGATATAGCTTTTGAGACAAGAGAATTATTAGAAAAAAGTAAATCAAAGTATAATGACTATTGGGATGATGAAGAAATATATTTCGTGTTTGATGAATTGGAAAAATATTTATATAATAAAAATGTTAGTTTTACAAAAATATCACATTGTTCAGGAATTATTCAAATTTCAAAATCATTATAAATATTCTGTCTTATAATGTGATTGATTTATCCAAATTTTTTATATCTTTATGAATAAATTTAATATTTTGTAAAGTTAAAATATTATTAAGTAAACATTATATTTAGTATTTTATAAAAAAATATAAATATTGGAGTATTAAGAAAGGAGGAATTGATTATGCTGGGTCGAATTGGAATATTGGAATTGATAATCTTTCCGATAATTTTTATTATTCCAACTATTATTTTGTATTTTGTGGTAAAGTTGGCAGTGAAACAAGCAATCATAGAACTTAAAGATAATGACATAATATAGATTTAAACTGTATACTATTAAAAGCGGAAAACAATTATGAATACAAAGCAAATATAATTCTAGGATTTTATATTTTTGAAGGTTACCAAAATTTTGACGTTTTAATTAGAGTGAAAATAGTATAGCAGGATTATATTTAATTTAGATGTCCTAATGTAGTTATAGTAAAATTAAAAAAATATAAGAATAAATAAAATCTGGATAAGAGATATATTTCTCTTATCCAACTTTTATATTTTAAATATATGTACATTTATTTAGATGTTTTCTAATAGTGCTTTACTAAATTGATCAGGACAAGAAGAATTTCTTAATTCTCCACCAGTACTACATCTAATGCCTGCAATTTTATTAGCAGCCTCTTCAGGAGTCATACCTTCAGCTAGTTGAGCTATTCCTTGTAAGTTACCATCGCAACCACCATCAAATTCAACATTTGTTATTTTACCATCTTTAATTGAATATCTTATTTCACTTGAGCATACTTCTTTGTCAGGAGTAAATACAACATCCTTATCTGCAACAGTGTTAGCAGATACACTATCACCAGATTCTTCTTTTGAATCATTTGAACATCCTGCAAGTAGTGTAGGAAGAGTAGTAGCTACAGCAATTCCTGTAATTGATTTTCCTGTTAGTTTTAACATTTCTTTTCTTGAATATAATTTCTCATTATTGTTTACATTTTTCATTTTAAAGTCCCCCTTATATAATATATTATTTTTTATAATTAACTTTATTAAGCTATTGAAATTTAATATATTTTAAATAAATACTGTAAGTTATCTATATTTATAGTGAGTTCTTTTTTAGTTAAAACCTACTATCTAAAATCATTATATATATTTTAGAAGAGAATGTCAAATATTTCACAATCGTATTATGTTTAAATTATGAAAAACTTTAATAATGAGGAAAAAATAACGCTATATCTTAGATATAGCGTTCAAAGTTTATAAATATATTAATAAGAAATAAATATTTAAGTTGTTGAAAACATATTATAATGTTTAAGATTTTTAATATCATCTTTAGATATTTTTAAACTATTAATGAACTCTACACTTTCATCTATTCTATTTCTAGAAAATAACATTTTTAGGGAAACAGGCATCATAGGTCTAAAAGAGAAACCATTATATAATCCCCATCTTAAATTAGTATCTAGAAAAGTAGCAAGTATTTTAATATTAGATCTTTCCATACCAGTATCTAGATTTACTAACTCTATATTAGTAAGAGCATGATAATGTTCAATATAACCTTCATATCTATTCTCACAATCATGATACATGTCATAATTTTTAAAATTCATATAGAAGTAAACCTTTTTTTTGTTGTTTTTAGAATAATTTGATATTTCCATTATACATCTAATTAATTCATCGCTTCTTCCGTCATAATAATATGAGTATATTATATCAATATCTTGAAAAAATGTAGGTATATATTCTTCATTTATACCCATTTGATTATTAGGAATATATATTAATTGATCTATTGGAACTTTTAGTGCATCAGAAATATCATACAGAGTTTCTAAATCAATTATAATATTTCCACTTTCGTATTTTGAAATTGTGGATTCTGTTTTATTTATTAATGTCCCAAGTTCTGATAAAGTTAAGTTTCTCATTTTTCGAAACCCTTTTATTCTTTTACCGACATACTGAGATTTCATATCTATCACTTCTTTCTTATAAATCAAGTTAATATTGAAATAAGCTAACAAATGACCATTAAAATAAATTATAGCACATTTTGTTATATTTTGTCTTATAAATCAAGTTTTATCGTAAAGAATTTATTTTCAAGAAAGAAAACGTTTTTGCAAATAGTTTTTATTGGTGTAAGATTTAAATAAAGAGGAGGATTAATATGAAAAAATATAATTTTGATGAAATAATTGATAGAAAAAATACTAATGCTTTAAACACAGATGGGTTTAGAAGCTATATATTTGGGGTGTCAGATGATGATGACTCTATTGAGTTTCCTTACGAAGATGATGAATTTATAAGGATGTGGGTTGCAGATATGGAATTTGCTACTCCAGATTGTGTATTAAATAAGATTCAGGAAAGATTAGATAGACGAATATTAGGATATACAAGAATATTTTCAGATGATTATTATAATGCTTTTAGGTCATGGTGTGAAAGAAGATATGACTGGTCATTCGAAAAAGAAGAATTATTGACTTCTAACGGTGTTATACCTGCCTTATATGACTTAACAGGACATATACTAGAGAAGGATGAGAAGTTATTATTTTTAACTCCATCTTATGCATATTTTCAATATTCTGCAGATGCAAATGGAAATGAAGCAGTTTATTCAGATTTAGTTAACAATGACGGGTATTTTGAAATAGACTTTGAAGATTTTGCAGATAAGGCGGCGGACGAGAAAACTAAGTTATTAATATTTTGTAATCCACACAATCCAACAGGAAGGGTTTGGAAGCAAGAAGAATTAGAAAGACTAGCTAAGATAATAGAAGAAAATGATTTATGGGTTATATCAGATGAAATACATTGTGATTTATTAAGAAGAGGACAAAAACATATCCCACTTGGTAAAGTAATGCCAGATTATGATAAGTTGATTACATGCATGGCTATTAGTAAAACATTTAATACAGCTGGATTAATGTTTTCAAATGTAATTATAAGAGATGAAAAACTTAGAGATAAATGGAATGAAAATCGTATAAACTTTGAAAATCCATTATCAATTGCAGGTGCTATGGGAGCTTATGAATCAGGAGAAGAATGGTTAGAAGAATTAACAGATTATTTAGATAATAATTTTAAGATTACTGAGGAATTTTTAAAAGAAAATCTTCCAAAATCTAAATTTAGAATTTCTGAAGCTACATATTTAGCATGGGTAGATTTAAGTGAATATTTTAACCCTGATGAGAATCTATCAGATTTCTTTGCTAATAAAGCGGGTGTACTATTAGAAGGTGGAAATATGTTCGTTCAGAATGGAGATAGCTTTATTAGATTAAATCTGGCGATGCCAAAATCAATAATCATGGAAGGACTAGATAGAATTTCAGAGGCTATAAATAATAAAAAGTAGTAAAATATTTCAGCGTATTAAAACAATTAGGGAATATAAAATAGGAGGTAGTAAGTATGGGGAAGGAAAGGAAGCAACTAGGTTTATGGAACATAGTTGGTTTAGGGGTTGGAGGGGCTGTAGGCTCGGGTATATTTGTAACTTTAGGAGGAGCAATAGAAAAAACTGGTAGATCTATTTTACCTATAACAATTATATGTGTATTTTATATGTTGCTAGCTTATTGGTATAATGTTGCTATGTCAGGGATATTTGTGGTTAAAGGTGGAGATTATAGTATGAAAGGAATGCTACTTCCACCGATTTTAACAGGGTATGGAGGATGGACAAATATAATATGGGCATTCGGATTTACAGGATATTCTTTAGCTTTAACTGATTACTTAAGCGAATTATGGCCAGTAATTGCTGAAAATGGGAAAATCACTAGTGCCATTATTTTAACACTTTTTTTCTTGCTTTCAATGAAAGGCAATAGAGTAGTAACAATATTTCAAAATATTGCAACATTTCTGCTGATAGGTGCTTTAGCAGTGTTTATAATTATTGGAATTCCACAGGTTAACTCAGTAAATTTCTTTGATATGTCTTATGATGGTGGATTTGTTCAGAATGGGTTTGCAGGTGTAATGAGTGCTATAGCAATAATGGCGTGGGCATGTCAAGGCACAACTATGGGTCCTGTAGGAGTTATATCAATAACAAAAGATCCAAAAAGAACTGTTCCAATGGGAATATTTGTAACTTGTATAATTGTATCTATAGTATATGGTTTAATGTCTTATGTAGCTACAGGAATTTTACCATATGATCAAATAGCAGGTCAAAATATAAGCGTAACAGCTAGAGAATTTTTACCTTCAGGATTATTTAATTATTTTGTGTTAGGTGGAGGAATTTGTGCAATAATATCATCTTTCTTATCAGTTCTTGCAATGATAAGAGACCCACTTTCTAATATGGTAGAAGATGGATGGTTTCCAAAAACATTTAAAAAGAAAAGTGAAGATGGATACCCATACTATATGTTCTTTATGGTATACATAATAGCTTTAGTTCCAATATTAACAGGTATGAGTGTAAGTAATGCAATATCGATGCTTATGATACCAACTATGTTAATTAATGCATATTTAAATATAGCTTGTTCTAGAATACCAGATAAATATCCAGAGAGTTTTAATAATAGAGCGGTAAAAATTCCAGTTGGCTTATATAAAGGTTTAAGCTATTTAGGTGGTCTTTGTGCTATAATAGTGGCATTTACTTTGTTTAAAGATTTAACAGCTCAAGATGCGATTGTAGCAGCTGCAGTTGTTATAATACCACTAATATTCTCAGCAGTAGCTTTAAAAACTGGTAGCGTAGATAAACAAGAGTTAGAAAATAATAAGTTAGCGATAATAAATGAAGCAGTGATTGATTAAATATATAATTTTGCCCCTTTAAACTTATAGTTTAAAGGGGATTTTTATAAGCCAAGTTAGTATTTTAATATAAATATATATATTGTTATAATCAAGAACTTTAAATTGCTAAATATAATAAAATACTTTGCTATAAATAATAAAAATACAAAAATATATAAATGAAATAAGACAATATATGTGAAAGAATGATATAATTAGATTGATTATAAATATATTGAGTTCAAGAATGGAGAAATGAAAATGGATGGAAACAAAAGAGATAATATTAAGATAGGATCAAAAGTCTCAATAGTTCAAAAACAAGATCAAAGAAGTGGGAAGTTAACACAAGGAATAGTAAAGAGAATTCTTACTAATTCTAAGGAGCATCCACATGGGATAAAGGTTATGTTAGATGATGGAATTGTAGGCAGAGTTAAAGAAGTAATAACCGAAAAATAAGTTATATCTTATATAATTAAAAACAACATGGTTTTAATACACCTATATAGTTTGGTGTATTTTTAATAATTATAGATATTATATAGTAAATAGTAAGTGTAAATACATTATAGTAGATTAAAATGAAAGTATATAGAAGTATATATAACCATAATTATACATACTAATTAAATAAATGATTGGTCTTTTATGGGACAAGCATATTTTTCTAATTATATAAATTAATCAATAGGAGAACTTTAATAGGTCATTAAGTGATTTAAAAATTGTAAATTATAAAAATAACAACAGATATTGTATAAATATTTGCTATTAGAGGAGAATTGATATGGAGTATATTTTTGATTTAAGTAAATATGATGAAGATAAGTTTATATTTCAAGTAACTAATACACTTGAAAAAATGACTGAACTAAATTCAAGAGAAAAATATAAAAATATTTGGAAAACTACTGATAAATTAAATGCTAAAGAAAAAGTATCTGAACAAGTTATGATAAAGAGAAAAAAAAGAAGCAAGTTATATGCAGTAGTATTAATATTATTAGGATTATTTTTGTTAATCCCTTCATTGATAGACCCAAAAGAAATGAAAATATCATTAATTATAAGTATTTTTACCTTATGTGTTGGAATATTAAATCTTTTAAGTATATCAAAATATAAAAAAAAGAGTAGTTTTGCTAAAGCGTCAGAAAAACTATTTAGTGAATATAAAAATATTCCAAAAATTCAAATAATATTTAGAGAAGATAAAATACAGATTTTAGATAATTTTGCTATAGAATATAATGAAATAGAAAAATTTTTTTTAAGTGAAGATTTTTATATTGTAATTTGGAATGAAAGAATAACTGTTTTAAAAAAGAATGATTTAATTAAAGAAGATGAGAGTGAATTTATGGAGTTTATCAGAAGAAAATTAAAAAATGGATTAATAATAAATATAGATATAGGCTAAGAGCTTAAGGACAATATGAAAATAAACATTTAAATTAGAAATTTTAAATTACATAAGAATAAGTTTAAGACCCTATAAGTAGCCACTTATAGGGTCTTAATTAAGTTAAATAATATTTATATGTAAATTTAATGAACCAAATGCATGGTTAATCCATCTAATAGGTGTAGTAAGTAATATTTGATATTTAAATATCTTACTGATTAATATGTAGTATTTCTTAAATCTAATAATTATATACTTAGCTAGGTAAATTATGTAGGGGGTTAGAGATGGAGTTAGTATCATTCAATAAATATAGAAGTAAGTCAAAAGTAGGTGAGGCTAAAAAAGGTAATAAAGAAGCATTTTTAGGTTTGATAGATGAAAATAGAATAAATATTTATAGAGTTGCTAGAGGAATATTAAAAAATGAAGAAGATATAAAAGATGCAATTCATAATACTTTAATTAATTCCTATACAAATTTAAATAATTTAAGAAATGACGAATATTTCAAGACATGGTTGATTAGAATTCTAATTAATGAATGTAATAAAATATTAAGAGAAAACAATAATAATATTGTATTAGATGAGGATATTATTGAATTTGGAAGTAGTAGTAGGGATGAGTATAAAAATTTTGATTTAGTTAAAGCTATAGGTGAACTAGAAGATGACTTGAGGATAGTAATAACTTTATTTTATTTTGAAGATTTGACAATAAAAGATATATCACAAATTATAGATATACCAGAGGGGACAGTTAAATCAAGACTTAGTAGAGCTAGAACCAGGCTAAAGGAAATATTAGGAGGGGATTACTATTATGAAAGATGACAATAAAAAATTTGATATGGAAATGAAGAGGCAGTTTAAGAAAGAGTTAGAAAATGTGCCAAGAGATATAGATTTAGTATTTGAAAATGCTATTAAAGATATCAAAAATATGGAGGGAGAAAATATGAAAAATAAAACTAGTATAAAAAGGAAGGGTATTTTAGCAGCATCTATAATGTGTATTGTGGTTTTGAGTATGCAAACATCATTTGCTAAAGAAGTAGTAAATAAAATAATGAATTCATTAAATCTAAGTAATATAACAATATTTAATAGTGAGGATGCTGAAATAGAAGAGCGTTCATTAGAAGGATTAGAAGTTTTTGATGAATATGGTAAAAGAGTAAATAAAATGAATGCTGATAACAAGGATAATTTATATAATAAAGAAGGCGAAAAAGTTTATGGGATACAAGAGGATGGTACTTTAATAACAGCGGAAGTACAAAAAAGAAACTTAGAAGAAAATCAAAAACAACACCCAGTAGATGATATTATAATTGATGATATAAATAATATTTATGGTTATACTTGTTTTGATATAAAACTTCCAGCATATTTACCATTGAATTATGAGTTTGATTATGCAGAGTTTTATAAAGATGATGATGGTGAAATATTTGATAAAGGTTGTAGTGTATATTATATAAATAAAGAAAATTCTGACAGCATATATATTTCTCAAACATTTATATATGATGAATCTTATTCTGAGACATCATTTAAAAACCCTGAAAATATTGATATAGATGGAGTAAATGCTATTGTTGGAGAAGAAGGTATTGTATGGGAAAATGAAGGTGTTAGATACCTTATGTTTACGAATTTAGGATTGGATCAAAATATTAAAATAATGAAATCAATAAAGTAGAAAATTATATTATTGAATTGATTAAATGTTAAATATTATACCCTAATTATTTATATTAGGGTATTTTATTTTAAAGTATGAATATAAGTATATAGGGAGCTTTATATGAATAATAATTGTAAAAA
>CAYPYI010000053.1:0-9809 GCA_964415085.1 uncultured Tissierellaceae bacterium | reverse complement strand
ATGCAACTGGGGCAAGTGAAGGTTATATATATGTAAGAGCAGAATACCCACTAGCGATAAAAAGATTAGAAAATGCCATAAAGCAGGCAAGACAAATAGGAATATTAGGTGAGAACATATTAGGTAGTAATTTAAGTTTTGATATACATATAAGTAAAGGTGCAGGAGCATTTGTATGTGGAGAAGGTAGTGCATTAATAGCTTCAATAGAAGGTGAAAGAGGTATGCCTAGAGTAAGGGCAAAAAGAACTGTAGAAGAAGGATTATGGAAAAAACCTACAGTTTTAAATAATGTAGAGACTTTTGCCAATGTTAGATATATTATTAACAATGGATCAGACTGGTTTAAGTCATTTGGAACTAAAAATAGCCCGGGAACCAAAGCTTTTGCTTTAACAGGAAATGTAAATCATACAGGACTTATAGAAGTACCAATGGGTACTACATTAAGAGAGGTTATATTTGATATAGGCGGTGGGATTAGAGATAATAAAAAATTTAAGGCGGTTCAAATTGGTGGACCTTCAGGAGGCTGTTTAACAGAAGAATTTTTAGATATGCAGCTAGACTTCGATTCATTAACAGAAGTAGGAGCAATGATAGGTTCTGGCGGTATGGTTGTAATGGATGAAGATACTTGTATGGTAGAAGTTGCAAGATTTTTTATGGGGTTTACACAAAACGAATCTTGCGGTAAGTGCGTTCCATGTAGAGAAGGAACTAAAAGAATGTTAGAAATACTAGATGATATAGTAAATGGAAAAGGTACACTTGAACATTTAGAATTAATTGAAGAGTTATCAGATACAATTACTAATACATCTTTATGCGGTTTAGGAAAAACTGCGGCTTATCCAGTAGTAAGTTCTTTAAAATATTTTAGGGATGAATACCTAAAACATATAGAAGATAAAGAATGCCCTACAAGAACTTGTAAAGGTCTAACGAAATATATAATAGATGCTAATCTTTGCAAAGGATGTACAAAGTGTGCAAGGATATGTCCTGTTGATGCAATAGAAGGAAAGGTAAAAGAAACTTTTGTAATAGATGAAAATAAATGTATTAAATGCGGTGCTTGTGTAGATTCTTGTGCATTTAAAGCTATAAAGGAGGCATAAATAATGAGAACAATGATAGTTGATAATTTAGAAATAGAAATAGAAGATGAAAAAAATGTTTTGGAGGTAGTTAGAAAAGCTGGTATTGAGCTTCCTACATTCTGTTATCACTCAGAATTAAGCCTTTATGGTGCATGTAGAATGTGTATAGTAGAAGAGGAATCTGGTTGGATTTTTGCATCATGTTCACAAAAACCTAGAGCTGGTATGAATATAAAAACAAATACAAAAAGGGTAAGAAAATATAGAGAATTGATATTAGAACTTATTCTTTCAAATCATGATCGAGACTGTACAACTTGTGATATAACAGGTAGATGTGATTTACAAGAATTATCAAGAAAACTAGGAATTAACGATATTAGATTTAAGCCTAATGCAAAAACACTCCCAATAGATTATTCAAGTCATGGTATTATTAGAGATCCTAATAAATGTATATATTGTGGTGACTGTGTAAGAATATGTGATGAAGTTCAAGGAATAGGAGCTTTAAGCTTTGTAAATAGAGGATCTAATATGCAAATAGCACCGGCGTTTAATAGAGGAATTGGTGAAGTTGACTGTGTAAGTTGTGGTCAGTGTAGAACAGTTTGTCCTACTGGAGCTATAAGAGTAAAAGATAATCGTAAAGAGTTTTGGGATGCAATATCTGATGAGAATAAAAAAGTTGTAGTTCAAATAGCACCAGCTGTTAGAGTTGCTTTGGGAGAAAAATTTGGACTTGAGGCTGGAGAAATCACAATAGGAAAAATAATAACAGCCTTAAAATTAATGGGAGTAGATGAAGTATATGATACAGCTTTTGCAGCAGATTTAACTGTAATTGAAGAAGGAAGAGAATTTTTAGAAAGATTAGAAAATAATGAAAATTTACCACTTTTCACATCATGTTGTCCTGCATGGGTGGAATTTGCAGAAATAAAACATCCAGATATAGTTGAAAACATATCTACTTGTAAATCACCACAACAGATGTTTGGAGCAGTTGTAAAAGAGAAATATAAAGATAATGAAAAAGAAACAGTTATTGTATCCATAATGCCATGTACTGCTAAAAAGGCAGAAGCAGCAAGAGATGAATTTGAAAATAATGGTATAAAAGATGTGGATATAGTAATATCAACTTTGGAACTTGCAACAATGATAAAAGCTAGTGGAATAGTTTTTGAAGAATTAGAAGAAAGATCTTTTGATATGCCATTTGGTCTTGCAAGTGGTTCTGGAATGATATTTGGTTCTACAGGAGGAGTTTCTGAAGCTGTAGTTACAAGTTTAATAGATAGAGAATTAGGCTATAGAGAAAAAGACTTAATTTTTAAAGATGTTAGAGGATTTGAAAATGTAAAAGAGGCAGAATTTAAATTGAAAGATAGGACAATAAAAATAGCTGTTGTTCATGGACTTAAAAGTGCAGATGAATTAGTAAGACAAATTAAAAACAAAGAAAAACACTATGATTTTATAGAAGTAATGGCATGTGTTGGAGGATGTATATCTGGTGGGGGTCAACCAAAAAATAATGATCCTGAAGCAAGATTAAAAAGAGCAAAAGGACTTAGAAGAATAGATAAAACTTCTTTCATAAAGTCAGCTGAGAATAATCCTTTAGTTACTGATTTATACGATGATATACTAAAAGAAAATAGGCATATAATACATGTGAATAAAAAATCAGTGCTTGACAATTAAGCATTTGATTGTTACTATTTAGATGTAAAATTAAATGATAAGCTCATATAGTTCTTATGATAGGGATAAGAAGTTTCTACAAAATAGCCGTAAACTATTTTACTATGAGTGAAAGTGTATCTAGGGTTCCGAAGGAAACTTGCTGGACCGAGCGATACAGATACTTTAGATAGTATTACACCGAAGGGATAAAAGCCCAGTCGGGTAGGTTTCACTTTAAACCTATCCGACTGGGCTTTAACTTGTTTATAGGGGGTATATTTTGAAAACTTCAAGAATATTTGTTGAGAAAAAACCAGAGTACCAAGTAGAAAGTAACGAGTTACTAGAGGAAATTAATAATTATTTAGCTATTAAAAGTGCAAAAAAAGTAAGGATTATTGATGTGTATGACTTTTACGACACAAAAGATAATGAGAAAGATTTAGTTGTAGAGAATGTTTTATATGATAAACAAATTAATAAATGTTATGAAAGAGTAAGATTTAATAAGGATGAAGAATTCTTTAGAGTTAAATTTTTAAGTAGCCAGTACAATCAAAAAGAAGATATAGTAAATGATCTAGCAAATAAGTTTTTACTAGATAGAGAGATAATAATTAAACATTCACAGATTATAAGCATATCCGGTATAAATAAAAAAGAACTAGATATAATAAAAAAATATTATATAAATCCAATTGAAAAAAAGGAAATAAAATTAACAGAAATAATTAAACCATTTATGGAAAAATCAGATATGGATGTTGAAGTAATAAAAGGATTTAAAGATTTTACTACATTAGAAATTGAAAAAATGAAGAAAGAATATGAACTAGGACTTGACATTGATGATTTAAAACTATGTAGAGAATACTATAAAAAAGAAAATAAAGATCCGACTATTACGGAATTAAAACTAATAGATACTTATTGGTCAGATCATTGTAGACATACAACATTTATGACAAAGATAACAGAAATAGTTATAGAAGATGGAAAATATAAAAAAATATTTGAAGAAGCTATAGATAACTATTTAAAATCAAGAGAAAATGTATATGGTAAAAAAACGCAAACTAGAAATGTTACATTAATGGATTTAGCAACAATTAATATGAAAGAACAAGTTAAAGAGGGTATATTAACTAATAAGGAAGTAACTGATGAGGTAAATGCATGCAGTATCGAAATTGATGTTGATATAGACGGAAAATATGAAAAATGGTTATTAATGTTTAAAAATGAAACACATAATCATCCAACAGAAATAGAACCATTTGGTGGAGCAGCAACCTGTTTAGGAGGAGCTATTAGAGATCCATTATCTGGTAGATCATATGTATACCAAGCTATGAGAATAACAGGTAGTAAAGATCCTAATGAAAAGTTTGAAAGAACATTAGAAGGTAAATTACCACAAAGATATATTACTCAAAATGCAATGAAAGGATATAGTTCATATGCAAATCAAATAGGAAGTGCTACAGGTTATGTAAGAGAATACTATGATGATGGTTTTGTTGCAAAAAGATTAGAATGTGGAGCATTAGTTGCAGCGGCTCCAAAAGAGAATGTCTTAAGAGCTCAGGCAGAACCTACAGATGTAGTAATACTAGTAGGTGGAAGAACAGGTAAGGATGGTTTAGGAGGAGCAGTAGGTTCATCAAAAGGACATACTGAGGACTCATTAGAATCAAGTGGATCAGAAGTACAAAAAGGTAATCCATTAATAGAAAGAAAAATATTAAGATTATTCAGAAAAAAAGAAGTATCAAGTATGATTAAAATCTGTAATGACTTTGGTGCTGGTGGAGTATCAGTAGCTATAGGGGAGTTAGCAGATGGAATAGATATTTTCTTAGATAAAGTACCTCTTAAATATGAAGGTTTAAATCCAACGGAAATTGCTTTATCTGAATCTCAAGAAAGAATGGCAGTAGTTGTTGCAAAAGAAGATGAAGAAAGATTTTTACAAGAAGCACTAAAAGAAGATTTAGAAGCAACTACTGTAGGAGTTATAAAAGAAGAAAAAGTATTAAATATGTACTATAAAGATAAAGAAATTGTTAATATAAAAAGAAGTTTCTTAGATACTAATGGTGCGGAAAAAGAAACTAAAATAAAAATATTACAACCAAAAGAAGAAATTAAGACTGATATTGAAGGAAGTAATTTTAATGACAAGCTTAATAATCTAATGAAAGATATTAATATAGCTAGTCAGAGAAATCTTGTTGAAAATTTTGACAATACGGTAGGAAAAACAAGTGTAATTATGCCTTATGGTGGAAAATATAGATTAACTCCAGCAGAGGGAATGGTTGGAAGAATTCCAGTCTTAAATGGAAAAACAAATACTTGTTCAATAATGACTCATGGATATGATCCAGAAGTTGGAAAAATAAGTCCATTCCATGCAGGATATTATGCTGTATTAGAGTCGGTTGCAAAAGTAGTAAGTCTAGGTGGAGATTATAAAGATATTAGGCTAAGTTTTCAGGAATATTTTGAAAGATTAGATAATATTAAGGAAAAATGGGGTAAACCTCTAGCAGCATTATTGGGAGCATATGAAATACAAAGAAACTTTAATATAGCAGCAATAGGTGGTAAAGATAGTATGAGTGGTTCATTTGAAAATATTGATGTTCCACCTACGCTAATAAGTTTTGCGGTGGCTCCAAGTAAAATAAATAAAATTATAACTAATGAATTTAAAAATATAAATTCTTCAGTAATATTACTAAAATCAAAACTTGATGATAACTTCTTAATTGATTTAGAAGATTTAAAAGATAAATATGAAGCTGTAGATAAATTAAATAAAGAAAAATCAATCTTGTCTGCTCATTCTGTGAAAAAGGGCGGGGTAGCAAGAAGTATTATTGAAATGTCACTAGGTAATAAAATAGGATTTGAATTTAATGAAAATATAGAATTTGATCTATTTAAAAATTATTTAGGTTCAATTATTTTAGAAGTAAAGGATATGGAAAAGGTAAAAGATATTCTTAAAGATATTGAATTTATAGATCTTGGAAAAACTGTGGAAAATGAAGTAATAAAAATTCAAGATGAAATTGTTTCTTTAGAAAGTTTAATATTATCATCTGAAAAACCATTAAAGAATATTTTCAAAGAAAGTAAAAATTACTTTGAAAACATAGAAAAAGATATAACTTATAATGATGGTAGTGTTTTACAGGCTAATAAAAAGACTGAAAAAGTAAAGGTTTTAATACCAATACTTCCAGGGACTCATGGTGAATATTCATTAAAAGATGAATTTTTAAAAGAAGACTGTGAAGTAATAGAATATGTTTTTAAAACAAATAGTAAAGAAGAAATTGAAAAATCATTTATAGATTTAAAAAACAATATAGAAAATGTAAATATTATAGCTCTTCCAGACGGAGAAGTTTATGGAAATCAACCAGATGGTGGAGGAGTCTTACTAGATATTATATTAAATAACAAAATAATTAAAGAAGCTATAGATAAATTTTTAAATGAAGAAGACGGGTTAATGATAGGTGTAGGAAATGGATTTGAATCTCTTCTACGTTCTGGATATATTGATGGTGACTTTAAAATAGTAGAAAATATTAATAATAAATTTATATCTCAAATAGTTGATATTAAGGTTAACTCTAATTTATCTCCATGGTTAAGTCTTATGGAGGTAGGGGATGAATATTCATCAGCCCTAGCAACAAGATATGGAAGAGTTGTTATAACTAATAATGATAGTTTTAACAATAAACAAGTAGCAACACAATTTGCAAATGAAAACTTAACAGGATCTGAATTAAATATTGAAAGTTTAACAAGTTCATCAGGTAGAGTTATAGGATGTTTAACTTCAATAGATAGAATGGATGAGGATTTATATAAAAATGTAAATGTTAAATCTTTAAGTAAAATAGTAAAATCTGGTGTAAACTACTTTAAATAAATAGGGGGATAAATATGAAAGTTAGCATAGTTATGGGAAGTATATCTGATAAGAAAATAGCTGATAAAACTATTAGAATTTTAGAAGATTTTGATGTAGATTATGAGGTAAAAGTAATATCAGCACATAGAACACCATATAAAGCATTTGAATTTGCGAAAAATGCAGAAGAAAATGGAATTGAAGTAATTATTGCAATTGCAGGCAAGGCAGCTCATTTAGCAGGTGTTTTAGCAGGTATAACAACACTTCCAGTAATAGGAATTCCAGCTAAGTCATCAACAATTGATGGATTAGATTCACTTTTATCAGTTGTACAAATGCCAAAAGGAGTTCCAGTAGCAACTGTAGCAATAGACGGTGGAGAAAATGCAGGACTTTTAGCAGTACAAATTTTATCTATTAAATATGATATTTTAAGAGGAAAACTAAAAGAATATAAAAAACAACTAGCAGATGAAGTAGAAAAAATGAACGAAGAATTAAATAATTAATTTAAAATTAGTTATTAATAAGGGGGACTTTTCTTGAGCGGTGTTGTTGGTGTATATACTTCAGATATGAAAAATGTTTCAAGATTTATTTATTACGGACTTTATGGTTTACAACATAGGGGTCAGGTAAGTTGTGGTATAGCAGTTAATAATAATGGATTTATAGATTACTTTAAAGATAATGGTCTAGTACATGAGGTATTTCCAGAAGATATTATGGATGGATTAAGAGGAAATATTGGTATAGGTCAAGTTAGATATGCCTTTAAAGGAGAAGGAGTAAATGCTAAAAATATAGAACCACTTGTAGTAGGTTATAAAAGAGGTGCCTTAGCTTTAGCTCATGATGGTAATATTGTAAATTATAATAAATTAAGAAATGAACTGGAAGATACAGGAAGTATCTTCCAATCAGATTTAGATGCGGAATTAATAGCTAATATAATTGCTAAAGAACATAATGGAGATTTAACTGAGGCAATTAAAAAAGCTTTAAGTAATATAAAGGGTTCATATGCCTTGACTTTAATGACAACTGAAAAACTTATTGGAATAAGAGATCCTTTAGGAATTAAACCATTATCAATAGGAAAACTAGAGAATGGATATGTTCTATCATCTGAAACATGTGCTTTTGATACAATGGGTGCAAAATTCTTAAGAGATGTAAAACCAGGTGAGATAGTTGTTATTGATAATGAAGGATTAAAAAGTAGCATGATAGATGAAAAAGAGAATCGTAAATTATGCTTATTCGAACTTATTTATTTTGCAAGACCAGATAGTTTAGTAGATGGTGCTAGCATATATTTATCAAGGATAGAAGCAGGAAGGCTTTTAGCGAAAGAACATCCAGTTGATGCAGATATAGTAATAGGAGCACCTGATTCAGGAATTGTAGCTGCAATAGGATATGCAGAAGCATCAAAGATTCCTTATGCTGAGGGAATAATAAAAAATAGATATGTGGGTAGAACTTTTATACAACCTACAAAAGAATTAAGAGAACGTGGAGTTAAAATTAAACTAAATATTTTAAGAGAAAATATAGATGGAAAAAAAGTGATTTTAGTTGATGATTCTATAATAAGAGGAACAACTATGAAAAGAACAGTTCAAATGTTAAAAGAAGCTGGAGCAAAAGAGGTACATGTAAGAGTAAGCTCACCTAAGGTAATAAGTTCATGCCATTTAGGAATGGATACTCCAGATAAAGAAAATTTAATAGCCTATAATAAAGAAATAAAAGAAATAGAAGAAATAATAAATGCAGATTCAGTAAGATATATATCAGTTGAGAATATGTTAAATGCTGCAGGAGAGAAAGATCAGTTTTGTAAGGGATGTTTTACAGGAGAGTATCCAATTAAAAAGGAGGAATAAAATGTCTTTAACTTATAAAGATGCAGGTGTAGATAAGGAAGCTGGTTATAAACAAGTAAGTTTAATAAAAGAACATATAAAGAAGACTCATAGTAAAAATGTATTATCACAATTAGGTGGTTTTTCAGGTTTATATCAGCTAGATAACAACTTAAAAGAGCCTGTATTAGTTTCAGGAACGGATGGAGTTGGAACTAAGCTTAAGATAGCATTTTTCTTAGATAAACACGATACAATAGGTGAAGATGCAGTTGCAATGTGTGTTAATGATATTATTTGTCAAGGAGCAAAACCACTATTTTTCTTAGATTATATAGCTACAGGTAAATTAGTGCCTGAAAAAATGGCAGATGTAGTAAAAGGTGTATCTAATGGTTGTATAAAAGGAAAATGCTCACTGATAGGTGGAGAAACAGCAGAAATGCCTGGTTTTTATACTAATGACGAATATGATATAGCAGGATTTGCAGTTGGAGTTGTAGAAAAGAGTAAGATAATAACTGGAAATAATATAGAAGATGGGGATATTCTTATAGGACTTCCATCTTCAGGAATTCATAGTAATGGTTATTCTTTGGTAAGAAAAATAGTATTTGATAAAATGAATTTTGATAAAGACTCATATATAGAAAAACTTGATAAAACAATTTTAGAAGAATTATTAACACCAACAAGAATATATACATATCCTATGCTTAATTTAATAGAGAGATTTGATATAAAAGGGATCTCTCATATTACAGGCGGTGGATTTTATGAGAATATTCCAAGAATGTTACCAGAAGGTTTACAAGCAAATATAGATACTAAGGTAATAGATACACCAGTAATTTTTGATTTACTACAAGAGTGGGGTAATATAAACAAAAAAGAAATGTATTCTACTTTTAATATGGGTGTTGGAATGATTTTTGTAATAAAAGAAAGTGATAAAGAAGAAGTTTCTAAATATCTAGAAGAGATAGATGAGAAATACTATGTTTTAGGAAATATATCTAAAGGTAGTGAAGGAGTAGTATTATGCTAAATATATGTGTATTAGCATCTGGAGGAGGAAGTAACCTACAAGCTATAATTGATAATTGTGAAAATTCAAATATTAATGGACAGGTTAAGCTTGTAGTTTCAAATAAAAAAGATGCATATGCTTTACAAAGAGCAGAAAAATACAATATAAAAAAT
>CAYPYI010000052.1:0-10128 GCA_964415085.1 uncultured Tissierellaceae bacterium | reverse complement strand
AGTAATTTTTTATCTAAGGTAATTGCTTCATCCTTAGTATTTAAATTTGTTTCTGCCATTATTAATCCTCCTTATGATTATGATTTTCTTCTTTTTGCTTTTATTTGTCTCTTGCTATGCGCAATTGACTCTGCTAATGGTCTTTTTGCTGGACAAATATATGAACAGCTTCCACACTCTATACATGATAATGCATTAAGTTTTTCTGCATCTTCAAATCTATCTTTTAATGCATAAGCACTAATAAATAGAGGTTCTAAGTGCGTTGGACATACTTCTAAACATTTACCACATTTTATACATGGTGATGCTGGTTCTGGTTTAGCTTCTTCTTCAGTTAATACAATTATCCCTGTTACACCTTTGGAAATAGGCGTGTCAAGTGTAAACTGAGTATATCCTGTCATAGGTCCACCAGCTATAATCTTTCCTGGACTATTTGCACTAAATCCACCACATTGTTCAATTAAATCTCTTATTGGAGTACCTATTTTAACTAATAAGTTTTTAGGTTCTTTAACTCCTCTTCCTGTTACCGTTACAACTCTTTCATATAATGGCTTACCATTTTTAACAGCTTGATATATTGCTGCTGTTGTTCCCACATTACTTACCATTGCATTAACATTCATGCAACGTCCGTCCATTGGTACTTCTTTTTTAGTTATAGAATCTACCATTCTATATGAGTCGCCTTGAGGGAATTTTGTTTTAAGTGATGCAACTTGCATATTGCTTTTTCCGCTTACAGCTTTAGCCATAACATCTATCGCATCTTGTTTATTATCTTCAATTCCTATGTAACCTTTAGATCCTTCAAAATAATTTAATAATATTTCCAAACCACCA
The DNA here is from genome assembly GCA_964415085.1 of uncultured Tissierellaceae bacterium. Classification (GTDB taxonomy): domain Bacteria; phylum Bacillota; class Clostridia; order Tissierellales; family Tissierellaceae; genus CAYPYI01. The sequence goes on along the minus strand of CAYPYI010000052.1, from coordinate 9,279 downwards.
ACTATATCTTCAGCATTTTCTAACATTATTCTATGATCTGAAGTTAAGTATGGCTCACATTCTGCTCCATTTAATATAATATGTTCTATTGGTTGTGTTGGAGCTGTTAGTTTAGTATGTGTAGGGAATTGTGCTCCACCCATACCTACTATTCCTGCTTCTCTTACTATCTTTACAATTTCTTCTTTAGTTAATTTGTCAGTATTTTCTCTAGGAACAATACTCTCATGTAGTTCATTTTTTCCATCTGATTCAATAACTACACATTCTACTTCCCAACCATCATGAGAATACATTTTCTCTATTCCCTTTACAACACCTGATACACTTGAATGTACTGGTGCTGCTTTAGAAGCTTCTGTATCGCCTATTTTCTGACCCACTTTTACTTCATCTTTAGCTTTAACTAAAGCTTTACATGCTGAACCCGCATGTTGATGTAAAGGAATATAAACTACTTTTGGCTCAGTTGCTACTTCAACTGGCTTGTTATTAGTTAATTCCTTATGATCCTTCATAATAAATCCACCTTTAAAAGTCAGATTATTAAGTACCATTAAAATTCCACCTCTTCATTCTATATTTTATTCCTCTAAAGCCCTTCTACCTTAGTAACATTAATCATTATATCACTAATAATAAAAAATGTATAGGTTGATATTGGCTTATAGTCAAAATTTTAACTTAGTTAAATAAAAATTTTTAACTAAGTTTTTCTGGTGCAGAAGAAGGGATTTGAACCCTCATGCTAATATCCGCAATAGTCCCTCAAACTATTGTGTCTGCCAGTTCCACCACTTCTGCACACTCATATATAATAATATCTATATTTAGACATTATTTCAAGTACTTACTTTGTTTTTACATTTATATACGCTTCATTTAACCCCTTGTACATGTTAATAAACTGTGGTTCTAGCCCACCTTTAATTTCTTTATCTACTAGTAGTCCATTATTTCTGTAGAGTATACTTACATAAGGTAATACATCTGTAAAATATTCTTCAAAAATCTCATGTTTATCAATTTTATCTTGTATATCTATACTTATAAAGTTATTTTCTAAAATTTCATTAAATTTCCCACTACTAAATTTTATAAAATTTGTTCTTTTCCCAATACTATTGCTATGAAATAAGGGAGTATATTCTACTACTGGCGATAAACTCCAACCAGTTAATACTACATCAAAGTTTCCATTAATAATCCTATCTTCTATATATAACCATTCATTATAAGCTATTTCTTCTTCACTTGCTCCTTCTGGCATAATCTCATCTTCTAGTTTTACATCTAAACCTAAATCTATTAAATACTCTACTATTATTTCGGCAGTTCTTTGCCTTAAGATGTTGGTTCTATTTGTTAATATGTTAAAGGATATGGTTTCATTGTTCTCATTAATTAAAAATCCATTTTCATTATAATCCTTATATCCAAGTTCATTTAAAATTTCAACTGCTCTATCTTTATTATATCCGTAGCTGCTACTGTTAACTGATGATAAATATGAGTCTGGAAATGTAGGCACATCAGTTTGTATACCATGTCCTAAATATACTCTTTGTATTATATCCATTCTATCTATTCCATAATTAATAGCCTTTCTTAAGTTTTGGCCCTTTTCATCTTGGAAGATATTTTTATCAAAATTAAACCCTAAAAACTCATAACTATTAGATAAATACTCGTAAGCATATACATCTTGGCTATCTTTAAATTTATGCCAATCGACTCCACTCGCTGGAGCAATATTTATTTGTCCTGTATCAAATCCTATTTGAACTAATTTTTCATCGTCTAATACTTTTCCTATAACTTCATCTATATATGGTCTACCTTTCCAATAATTATCATTAGCTTCTAAGGATAAACTCTTAAACTTATCATAATTTTTATATTTAAAAGGTCCTGTTCCAACTGGTATATAGTTTTCTATTTTCTTAGCATCACTTATATCAGAAAATATATGTTTAGGTATAATGGGAAAAGTTAATAAGTCTAGCTTATTTGAATAGGCATTATCAAAAATTATTTCCATTTGTAACTGATCAACTATCTTGTAGCCTATGGAAGTGTTTAAATTAAAACTGTTATACACTCCTAAACTTTCATTAAATATCTTTCCATAAGTCCCTTCTTGGTTTATACTTTTTATTACATCTATTGTAAAACCTACATCTTCTGTTGATAGAGTAGTATTATCATGCCAAAGTATACTATCTTTCAATTTTATATTTATTGTTTTACCATCTGCACTAATAGAATAATCATCTACTAGTATAGCTTCTGGTGATAAATCTTCAGAAAATTCAAATAAGGGTTCAAAAATCAGTTTACTAAAATGATAGTAGTATGAGTTTTCTACTAAAAGAGGGTTTAATGTTCTAAAATTTGTAAGAGGTAGCACAACTTTACCACCATATTCTGGTTCAAGTTTATACCTTACAATTTCTTTTTCATCATTTTGTTCTTCTTTATTGATCTTAGAACTACATGAATGAAGTCCTATTAATATTATTAGAAGAAGGAATAATAACTTGTATTTCTTTTTATGTTTCATAATTACTCTCCTATACCCTTAGTTTACTTAACTGATTTAATAAAATCTCTTAAATTTATTATTACTTTAAAGTAATATTTACTAAAGACATCATCTTTATACATTATGTCTTTATATAAAAGTCTGTATATTTTTTTGTTGCTTTTAACTTTTTTTACATATTCATCCGTTTCTTTAAATGGTATCTTATCTAATTTTAGTCCATCAGATGAAAGTTCTTTATCTTTTAACCATTCGGATACATTTCCACTTCCTGCATTATAACAAGATAAAATTATGTCTAAATCATCATAATTTGTACCTATTCTATTTAAGTACCAAGTTCCAAATTTAATATTAGTTTTTGGATCAAATAGATCATCTTCAGTAAAATTCACTTCATTAATTTCTCCTGAAATCCATTCTGCTGTAGTAGGAGTTATTTGCATTAATCCTTTTGCATCTTTTTTAGATACAGCTTGATTATAAAAGTTACTTTCTGTTCTTATAATACTAGCTACTAAAAAAGGATCTATATCTTGCTTTTCTGAATATTCTACAATTTCTTCTCTATATCCCAATGGATATATTACAGTAAGTGCAAAAGTTACTCCTAATAAAATGGCCAATATTACAAGTAAAAGGTTAAATATATTTTTTATTAGTTTTCCTATCATTCTAAACATAAGACACCACCTTATACTTGTATTCTTCTTAGAGTCTTTAATACAGTGACTTCCAATTCTTTTTTACTAGAATTATTATATATTACTAAATCGCTTTTATCTATCTTTTCTTTTAAATTCATTTGTAAATTTATTTTTTTTATTGCTTCTTCTTTTGAAATTTTATCTCTTTTCATAAGTCTTTGTACTTGTATATCTTCATCACTAGCTACTAACCATATTTGATCAAATTCAATCCCACTTTTTTTAATTTTATCTTCTTCTTCAAATAAAAGAGGAATGTCTATAAATATAATTTGTCTATTTTTTTCCTTATTTTTATTTATCTGGTTCAAAATCTCTTCATATATATATGGATGAGTTAATTCGTTTAAGAGTGATAGTTTATATATATCATTAAAGACTAGGCTCCCTAGTTTCTTTCGATTTATCTCTTTGTTTTCTAGTAATACTTCATTTCCAAAAGATTCTTTTATTTTTTCATATGAAGGTTTACCTATCCTTACAACTTCTCTTGCTATTATATCTGCATCTATAACTGTATATCCATTGTTTTTAAGTATTTCAGAAACTGTAGACTTACCAGTGGCTATACCACCAGTAAGTCCAATTATTTTAATATTATTGGGTTTCATACCAACTATCTCCAATCTTTAAATCTACTATCAGTGGAACATTTAATTCTATTGCATTTTCCATTATCTCTTTTAATAATTTTTCAACTTCGTCTTTTTCATCTTTATGTGTTTCTATTATAAGCTCATCATGAACCTGTAATATTAGTCTTGATTTTAAATTTCTATTCTCTAACTCATTATAGACCTTAACCATTGCTATTTTTATAATATCAGCCGCACTTCCTTGAATAGGAGTATTTAAGGCAATTCTTTCTCCAAATGATCTTATGTTAAAGTTTTTACTTGAAAGTTCAGGTATATATCTTCTTCTATTAAATAAAGTTTCTACATATCCATCTTCCTTACCCTTGATAACTATATTATCCATAAAATCTTTTACACCTTGATAATTATGCAGATACTTATCAATATATTCCCTTGCTTCTTTTCTTGATATATTTAAATCTTGGCTTAATCCATAATCCGAGATACCATATACGATTCCAAAATTTACAGCTTTTGCGTTGTTTCTCAAAGTAGAATTAACTTCATCTAATGGAACATGAAATACTTGAGATGCTGTTTGACTATGGATATCTACATTATTATTGAAAGCATCTATCATATTTTTATCATTTGAAATATGAGCTAGTACTCTTAGTTCTATTTGTGAATAATCCGCATCAACTAGAGTATATTCTGGTTTTTTTGATATGAATGCTTTTCTAATTTTTCTTCCATCTTCAGTCCTTATTGGGATGTTTTGTAAATTAGGCTCAGTACTTGATATTCTACCTGTAGTTGTTATTGTTTGATTAAAGGTAGAATGTATTCTGTTAGTATCTGAGTTTATAAGTTTAATAAATCCATCAATATATGTTGATTTTAACTTTGCAATTTCTCTATATCTTAAAATATTATTTATTATAGGATGTTCATCAACTAATTGTTCTAATACTTCGACACTAGTTGAATATCCTGTTTTAGTTTTTTTAATTACTGGAAGGCCCATAGTATCAAATAAGGCTTCTCCGACTTGTTTTGGTGAGTTTACATTAAATTCAACTCCAGCCATATCATGAATTGTTTTTGTTAATTCTTTTATTTCTTTATCGTACTCTTCACTTAATTTTTCTAATTCCTCTTTATCTATCTCAAATCCATAATACTGCATACTTGCTAGAACTTCTACTAATGGTAATTCTATTTCAAAATATAATTTATCCATATCTAGTTCTTTAATTTCTTTTAGCATCTTTTCTTCTAACCTATAAACTGCTTCTAAAGTAAATGCAAGGTAATTTGATTTTTCTTCTTCCTCAACATCAAAAAAACTTTTTTGTTTCTTTCCCTTACCTCTTATTTCTTCTTCATCAACTCCATAATATCCGAAGTATTCTTCACTTAGTTGATTTATAGAATAATCTGTTTGTCCAGGATTTATTATATATTTAGCGATCATTGAATCAAATGTATAATTTGATATATTAATTCCTTGTCTAAATAATATAATAATATCTTCTTTTAATTCATGACCTATCTTTTCTATCTCTTTACTTTCAAAAACTTCTTTAAACTTACTTATACATTCCTTATTTAAGTTTTCAATATAATAAGTAGGTTTATCTTTTACTTTGATTCCTAACACTATTGGGGTGTTAGTCATTAAATTATCTCCACTTGTTAAAAATTTAAAAGCAAATTTCTTTTTTTCTTTTATATCTTTTATTACTTCATCAACATCTTCACTAGAAGCTATCTTATATTCAAAATCTATTATTTCTTCAGTTTTTTTCGAAAATTCCTCTGGTATTTCATTTAAGAATCTCTTAAGTTCATACTTATCATATTCTTCTTTTAACTTTATCCAATTTGGATCTTCAACCTTAAAATCTTCCATTGAATAATCTAAGTTAATATCAGTTATTATCGTTCCTAACATTTTACTTAAATACGCTAATTCTTCATTATTAATTAGATTTTCTTTCATTTTTTTAGCAGTTATATCATCAATATTTTCATATACATTTTCAATGCTTCCATACTGCTTAATTAAATCTAACCCTCTTTTTTCTCCAATCCCTGGAACTCCTGGTATATTGTCTGAGGAATCTCCCATCAGTCCTTTTAAATCAATCAATTGTTCTGGAGTTATTTCGTATTTATCAATTATAGTTTGTCTATCATATACTTCAACTTCGGATATACCTTTTCTTGTCAGAAGAACTTTAGTTTTATCCGTAGCTAACTGTAGATAATCTTTATCTCCAGTTACTAAATATACATCTAGTCCACTTTCTTCTCCCATTTTTGCAAGCGTACCAGCAATATCATCAGCTTCAAATTCACTCATTTCTAAAACTTTCACATTCATAGTTTCTAAAATTTCCTTTATTATTGGAAATTGTTCACCTAATTCTTGTGGTGTTTTATCTCTATGACCTTTATACTCTTTATATTGTTCATGTCTAAAGGTTGGTCCCTTTTTATCAAATGCTACACAAATATAATCTGGATTGTATTCATTTTTTATATTGTAATACATACTTAAAAAACCATAAACACTATTTGTATAAATTCCTTCTTTTGTTTTTAAATCAGGAAGAGCATAAAATGCTCTATGAACTAAAGAGCTGCCATCTATAACTATTAATTTTTCATTCTCCATTTTATCAACTCCTATATCTATAACCCTTATTATACATTATATACCACATCAGGTAAACCAAAGGAAAAAATCTTGCTATAATATAAAAATTGTGTTAAAATTACTTATACTTAAGAAATGCCGGAGTGGTGGAACTGGCAGACGCGTTGGACTCAAAATCCAATGGTACTTGTACCGTGCGGGTTCGATTCCCGCCTTCGGCACCAATTTAAAATAAGTCTAAGACATTGTCTTAGACTTATTTTTTATCTTATACTTAATTTTTATTTATTACTGTATAATTTCCTTTTATATAACCTTCTATAGATGTTATTATACATTCTTTATTTTCCCCACTCAAAACAAACTCTTTTGCTGCCAGAATTTTTGGAAGCATTGATCCTTTATGAAATTGTTCTTCTTCAATATAATTATCAATGTCATCTACGCTTAAATTATCTAACCATAATTCATTATCTTTACCAAAATTAATTGCTACCTGCTCAACAGCAGTAAGTATAATTAAGGTATCACAATCTAAATCCTGTGCCATCTTTGATGCCACTAAATCTTTATCAATTACAGCTCCAACTCCTATATACTCATCTTCTTCTTTTATTACTGGTATACCACCGCCGCCGCCTGTAATGACTAAGTTCCCATTATCTAAAAGAGTTTTTATACTTTCTAATTCTAGTATTTTTTTAGGTCTTGGTGATGCAACAACTCTTCTATATCCTCTACCTGCATCCGATACAAATTTAAATCCAGTCTCTTTTTCAATTTTTACAGCTTCTTCTTTTGAAATAAAAGATCCTATTGGTTTTGTAGGATTAGTAAATGCAGGATCATCCTTATCTACTTCAACTTGAGTGACTAATGTTAGAATATTTTTATTAATGCCCTTATTTAAGAATTTATTTAATATTCTATTTTGTAAGTGATACCCTATATATCCTTGACTCATTGCTATACATTCTGGAAATGGCATGTTAGATATATTCTCATCATACTTACTTGATATATCAAAAGCATTTTTTATCATTCCTACTTGCGGACCATTTCCATGAACTAATACTAGCTCATTCCCCTTAGATACTAAGTCTGAAATATAATCTGTACATAAGTCAATCTTTTCAATTTGTTCTTTCGGATTGTTTCCTAAAGCATTCCCACCTAAAGCTAACACTATTTTCATATATTCACTCCTCTAGGGCATACAATAATAATGTATTTTCTATAATTATGTATGTCTATATTATTTTTATTCTTATCTATTATATACAAATCTATTATGTAGGTCTATGTTTTTCATATAGATTATTACTAATTATCATTTTTTTTACAAATAATATTTATCCATTCCGTATCTTTTCTGTCCATTTTATCTCCTGTATAAAATATTTTTATAACTTCAACTTCTGGTATTTGAGTAAACATATTATTTATTTTGTCTTCATTCATATAAGTGAAATATCTTTCACCAATGTATCCTTTGAAGTCCCCATGTTTAAATGACATATAGAAAACTCCTTGTTTATTCAAACTTTTAGAAACTTTTCTTATAGTTTCAATAATTTTTTCCTCACCCATATGTACTAATGATGCAAGAGCCCATATTCCATCATAACTATCTTTAAATTCCATTTTTTCATATGTTAGGTTATATATTTTAACACCTGTATTTTTTCTAGCAATTTCAACTAATTTTTTTGAAGCATCTACTCCCTCAACCTCATAGTTCTTTTTAAAATATTCTATGTCTCTACCTATCCCACATCCTAAATCTAATATTTTATCACCATATTCAAGATATTTTTCAAATTCTAAATAAAGACTTGATAAATCAATATTTTTAGAGCTTATATATATGTCTTTATAGTTGTCATTATAATATTTCATTGTTCTCTCATCCATAATCTTCACCTAGCCCTATCTTAAATTTAAATAATATTTTTCTATGTTTTCATCACAGATTTGCAAGATTTTTTTTATATCATTTTCACTTAATTTTTTATAAATATGTCTATTTAGTTCTATATATTCAATATCCTTTGTTCTTCTCATAAAATTCATTAACTGAAATCTTTTAAATGGATTTGATAATATATTATTTTGAGCATCTTTAAATGTATAGTAATTGTTAGTATTTTTTTCTATATTTTCTTTTTTATTAATATAAACTTTATTATATATAGATCTTTTCTTCTCAACTATTAACCCCTGATTCTTTCTATCCTCATAAAATTCTACAACAGTATCAACTATATCTTCGACTTTAGCCTTATTTTCCACCATATTGTCTATATACGCCTTTAAAAAAACTGGTTTATATGAATAACTCATATCCATTTTTTCAATATATTCCATAAACTTCTCTTTTATATTTGCTGGTGTTATTAGTTCCCATCCAAACTTATCTGCATATCCCTTAATCTTATCTTTTTTTATATATTTAAATGTTCTTTTACCTGCTGGGACTTCTAAATCTATTGCTAATTCACCATCTTTGATTTTTTTTATTACTGTTGCTTCTTGAACATCTACCATTTGAATCAATTCTATAACAGATACCATTCCCTCTACTTCTTTTTGCCAATCAAATAAATCTATAATCTCATAATCTAAAATATTAACCGGAATATCTAAAATTTCCGCTGGTTTCTCTCCTTTATAAATTAAATCTTTTTCCAGTTTCTTCTTTGTCTTACTACCTACAACTAACTGGCCTGGTCTATATTCTTCTATATCAAATATCCTATGTATCGAATATGGTGTATTAAATAA
>CAYPYI010000051.1:0-10276 GCA_964415085.1 uncultured Tissierellaceae bacterium | reverse complement strand
AATTACCCCTGCTCCATGCATAGGATATACAATTTTCTCTCCAACATCAAACATACAATGACCTCCCGTTTCTAATAGTATTAATCCTTATTATTATACTACAAAACGCGAATAAAGTAAAGTATCTATTCTACCACATTATTTTTTTTTAGTCAACCCATTTTTTTAAATTAAATATAGGTTTTTAATACATCTTTTAGTGTTTTAAATTCTATTACATTTAAGTTATCAAAGTCTCTATTCTTAGCACTTCCTGGAGCTACTATTGCATATTTAAATCCTATTCTATCAAGCTCTTTTAGTCTTTGATCTAGTGATGGAACTTTTTTAAGTTCTCCAGTTAAGCCTACATCTGCTATGAAAACCACATCATTTGCTATACTTTTTTGATTGACAGAAGAGGCTATACTCATAATTACTGCAAGATTGGCTGCTTGTTCTTTAAGCTGCATTCCTCCAGTTGTTTTTATTACTACATTTTTATCATATAGTTTGATCCCACCTCTTTCCTCAAGTATAGATACTAAAGTGCTAAGATGTTCCCTTCTCATACACTCTCCAATCCTTGATGGATAAGGTGTAAATGATTGTGATACTAAAGATTCTACTTCTAATATTATAGGTCTTGTACCTTCTCTTACTACTGTTATTGCATTACCATAAACTAGATCTTCTTTTTCTCTATCAGTCATAAAATATTCACTTGGGTTATCAATAGATACCATTCCATCTTCGGTTATATTGAAAAATCCCATTTCTCCAGTTGAACCATATCTATTTTTAGTAGCAAGTAGTGTTCTAAGTTCTTCCCCACTATCTCCTTCTATAATTAAAACTGTATCAACTAGATGTTCTAATGCTCTAACTCCTGCTAGTTCATCTTCTTTTGTCATTTGACCTATCATAAATACAACCCTAGGATTATCTTCATCTTTAGCTATTCTTACCATTTCATGAGCACATTCCATAGTTTGAGTAGGACTTCCTGCTCTACTTGATGAGTATTCTGATAAAGTAAATGTTTGTATACTATCTATTATTATTATATCTGGATTATTATCATTTATGTAAGTTATTACATTATCCATGCTATTATCAGAAACTACTAAAAGATTATCTTCAATTTTATCTAATATTCTATCTGCACGAGATCTAATTTGTGATTCACTTTCTTCTCCTGAAGCATAAAGTACCTTATGATTATTTTTAGCTAAATTATTTGCAACTTGAAGAAGTAAGGTTGATTTCCCAGCTCCTGGTTTTGCTGCAAGTATTGTAACTGAGTCTCTAACTATTCCTCCACCCATTACCCTATTAAATTCCCCTAGGTCTGTCTTAATTCTATCACTATTACTTGTCGTAATTTCTGTCAATTTCTTTACTTCTTTTTTACCAAATACACTTGCTCTTTTTTCTCTTTTTTCATCTTCTTTAGTAACTACTGTTTTTTCTAACGTTCCCCAAGAACTACACATAGGACATTTCCCCAAGTGTCCTACACTTTCATAGCCACAACTAGAACATACATATTTAACTTTTCCTTTCATTATATCCTCCTTTTATAAAGAAAAGAGCCAAGTGCTATTGGCCCTTTTCAAATACAAGTTTATCATCTTTAAGCTTTATTATTATATTATCTTCTTTACTTACATTTCCTTTTAATATTTCTTCTGCTAATTGGTCTTCTATTAATTTTCTTATAGTTCGCTCTAAAGGTCTTGCTCCATATTCTTTATCAAAGCCTTTTTTACTTACCTTATCTCTTACATCTTCATTTACTTTAACATTTACATCTAATTTTTTCAATTTCTTTTCTAGATCATCTATCATAAGATCAACTATTTCTTTTACATGTTTTTCTTCTAGTGGATGGAATACTATAGTTTCATCTAGTCTATTTAAAAATTCGGGTCTAAATGTTCTTTTTAACTCCTCATTTATTGTTTCTTTCATCATTTCGTATTCTTCCATAGTTTCCTCATCTTCACTAACTGAAAAGCCTAATACATTCTTTTTATTTAAACTTGTAGCCCCTACATTTGATGTCATTATTAAAACTGTATTTTTAAAATCAACAGTTCTTCCTTTTGAATCTGTAAGTCTACCATCATCAAGAATCTGAAGTAATACATTGAATACATCTGGGTGAGCTTTTTCAATCTCATCAAATAACACTACTGAATAAGGATTTCTTCTTACAGCTTCTGTAAGTTGACCTCCATCATCATATCCGACATATCCTGGTGGAGAACCTATAAGTCTTGAAACTGAGTGTTTCTCCATATATTCACTCATATCTATTCTTATCATATCATCTTCATCACCAAAAAGAGCTTCTGTTAATGATTTTGCTAAATATGTTTTACCAACTCCTGTCGGCCCAACAAATATAAAACTTCCTATTGGTTTGTTAGAATCTTTAAGTCCTACTCTTGCTCTTCTTATAGCATTTGATATTGATTTTACAGCTTGAGATTGTCCTATTACCTTTTCATGAAGAATGCTTTCTAAGTTTAAAAGCCTATTTGATTCTTCTTCTGTCATTCTACTTACTGGTACATTCGTCCAGTCGGAAACAACTTTTGCTATTTCTTCATAGTTTACAATCATATTTGAAGATTCTTTTTTCTTTTTCCACTCTAATTTAGTTTTGTTTAATTCATCTTTTAATCTTTTTTCTTCATCTCTCATCTCTGCTGCTTTTTCATAATCTTGATTATTTACAGCAGATTCTTTTTCTTTATTTACAATATCTAGTTTTTCCTCTATCTCTTTTAACTCATCTGGAGCTATATAGTTACTCACTCTTAATTTTGATGCTGCTTCATCTATTAAGTCTATAGCCTTATCAGGTAAGAATCTATCGGATATATATCTATATGATAATTCTGCTGCAGCTTTTATTGCCTCATCTTCTATTTGAACGCCATGGTGAGCTTCATATTTATCCCTAAGACCTTTTAAAATCTTAATAGTATCTTCTACACTAGGTTCTTCTACCATGATAGTTTGAAGCCTTCTTTCAAAAGCTGCATCCTTTTCAATATGCTTTCTGTATTCATCAATTGTTGTAGCTCCAATCATTTGAATATCTCCTCTAGCAAGCATTGGCTTTAACATATTCGATGCATCAACTGCACCTTCTGCAGCTCCTGCACCTACTATTGTGTGAAGTTCATCTATAAATACAATTGTATCTTCTGCTGCTTTAAGTTCATCTAATACAGATTTAAATCTTTCCTCAAACTCTCCTCTATATTTTGCACCTGCTATCATTCCTGCTAAATCCAAACTTATTATTTTTTTATTTTTAACTATTTCAGGTATATTCCCTTCAACTATTTTTTGAGCAAGGCCTTCTGCTATTGCAGTTTTTCCAACTCCTGGTTCCCCTATTAACACTGGGTTATTTTTAGTCCTTCTAGATAAAATTTGTATAACTCTTTCTATTTCTTTATCTCTTCCTATTACAGGATCTATCTTGCCTTCTTTTGCTAATTTATTTAAATCTTGTCCATATTTTTCCAAAGTAGGAGTTGAGTCATTTTCATTTGGATCTATCTTTTGATTACTATCTACATTCCCATCAGTAATCATTTTTATAATAATTTTTATTAATTCATTTGTATCAACACCAAGTCTTTTTAAGACCATTGTTGCTACCCCTTCTCCTTCAGCCAGTAGTCCTAGTAATAAATGTTCTGTGCCTATATAGTTATGTCCTAGTTCTCTTGCTTGAAGTAAACTAAGTTCAAAAATCCTTTTAGTTCTAGGAGTAAATCCTACTATCTCATCTACTTCAGCAGATGAACCAACTATTTCAGCTACCTCTTGTCTTAATTCATCTAATGTTAAATCATATTCCTTAATTGCTTCAGATCCAACTCCTGTATCTTCTGCCATAATCCCTAGTAGTAAATGTTCTGTTCCTACATAATTATGACCTAATTTCTTTGCTTCTTCTTGTGATAAGATTATGGCCTTTTGGGCCTTTTCTGTAAATCTTCCAAATAGTGCCACTAATTACCCCTCCATATCATTTAAAAAATCTTTTAGTATGTTCGATCTTATTACTTCTATATCACTTTTATCATTTATATCAAAATTTCTATTTTGTATTGTATAAGGTTGTATATCCATCATAAGTTTTGTTATTACTTTATAACTAATATTATCTATTAAACCCATTTCAATCCCAAGTCTTATATTAGATAAATGAAGCATTGCTTCTTTTATATTTATTTTTTTAGCATATTTTAAGATACCAAAAGACCTATATATTTTGTCTTCCATATCTAATCTTTTATGTTCCTTTAGATATTCTCTTGTTTCTCTTTCTCTAGATACAACTTGATAAATTATCTCTTCCATTTTTTTAATTATCTCATCTTCTGATTCACCTAGGGTTCTTTGATTTGATATTTGATACATATTTCCAATTATATTGGTTCCTTCACCAAAAAAACCTCTTGTAGTTATATCTATTTTAGCAAGACCTTGTATTAAGCTTTTCATATTACCTGTTTGTGTTAAGCATGGTAAATGAAGCATACTTGAAACTCTAAGACCTGTACCTACATTTGTAGGACATGATGTTAAGTATCCCCATTTCTTATCAAAGGCATATTCTAAATTTTTATCAATAGTATCATCTATTTCATTTAAAATTTCCCAGTTTTCTTCAAAGTTTAATCCCCTGCTTAAGACTTGTATTCTTAAGTGGTCCTCTTCATTTAGCATTATTGTAATTCTTTCATCATCTCTTAAAAGAAAACTACTTTTATCTCCATTTTTTACAAGTTTTGGACTAATTAAATGATTCTCAACATATTCCATTTTTAAATTATGATCTAAATCAAGAACTCTAATAAACTGATAATTTTCAAGCAGTGATTCTTTTAGGCCATTTAATACCTCATCTGTTATTTTATCTGACTCTTCTATTGTAAGTTTAGTTGGAAACTTATGATTATTTATATTTCTAGCAAGTCTTATCCTACTACTTACTACTACATCCTCAACATCAGAAGGACTATCTAACCATTTATTCATTAGCCTCACCCTTATTATTTGATAAAGATTGGTTTATATTCTTTATTTTATCCCTAATAACTGCTGCTTTTTCATATTCTTCAAGCTCTACAGCTAACTTTAACTCTTCTTCTAATTCTTGTATTTCTCTTTCTTTTGAAACTTCTTTTATTTTCTTACAAGGGATTTTACCTTTATGCAAGTTATCACCTTGTATACCTTTAAATAGGGGATCTAGTTTAGATGAGAAATTTTCATAGCAATGTGTACAACCAAATTTTCCAGACTGCTTAAACTCTTCGTAAGATAAATTACAATTATCACATTTTAAATTTTCACCTTTTGTTTTATCTCCCTGTAAGCCATCGATTAAACTTGTAAATAATTTATGCATTGAAAAAGGATCTGTAATATCTATATTTTCATTCTTGCTTGCACATTCATTACATATGTGTCTTTCTTTTAATTTTCCATTTATTATAGTGGTAAAATGCATATTAGCTTCATTTATCCCACATTCTTCACATTTCATTCTCTCCCCTCCCATTTTATTAAAACAAGTAGTATATTTTTTAATATATTTGCTCTTGTTATATTTTTCATTTCACTATCTCCAAGAAGAATATTATTACCAAGAGTAGATTTTATAAGTAACTCTTCTCTTTTAGTAATTAAACCTTCTTCTTCTAAGGCTTCTAATATATGATAGGCCTTACTCATTGTTATAGAATCTCCTATTGAATCTATTAAAGTATCTTCAATTTTTTCTATCTCATTAAAACTTACCTTCATTATTCTAATATACCCACTACCACCTCTCCTACTCTCTATATAGTATCCTTTATAAGGTGTAAATCTCGTAGAAAGTACATAATTTATTTGAGATGGAGCACAGTCAAATTGCTTTGCCATTTCATTTCTTTGTATTTCTATAATCCCATTTTCAGCTTCTTTAATCATATCTATTATAAATTCCTCTATTATATTACTTAACCCAGCCATGACGACCTCCTTGACTTTGACTATCTTTGTCCTTTGATTTGTAAATAAACCCTAACCTCTTAAGTTAGGGTCTTTATTTTATTATACCCAATAATTTCTTATTTATCTACATCTGGCCCATAAAGTTTTGAACCACAAATGATACCACTACTACTAGTGCTGATATTATAAAACCATGTAGCATTGGTAAGAATCCTGATTTTGAAACTTCTTTGAAATTAGTGTCTAGCCCTATTGCTGCTAGAGAAGTTGTCATTAAAAATTTACTTATCTTAGATATATCTCCTCTTAATGCATCTGATATAAATCCTAAACTATTTATTCCAACAACTACTAAAAACATTAATATAAACCATGGAAAAATATTTTTTAGATTAATTTTTTCATGTGCTATATCTGATGTATTTTCTTTCAACTTAATTTTTTCATTTATGTATGAAAATATTAAAACTACTGGCACTATGGATAATGTTCTTGTAAGTTTTACTATAATTGCATATTGGCCTGCTGCATCAGAAAAAGCATACCCTGCTGCTACTACACTTGATGTATCATTTACTGCAGTTCCTGCCCAAAGTCCAAATCCTAAATCGGACATATTAAAATATTTTCCTGCTATAGGAAAAAGTATTACCATTATTATATCGAAAATAAATGTTGCTGATATAGCATATGCTACATCCTTAGAATCTGCTTCTATCGTTGGTGCTATTGCTGCTACTGCAGATGCTCCACAAATTCCAGTTCCTGCTGATATTAAACTTGATAATTTCCAGTTCATATTAAATGCTTTTCCTAGGTAATATCCTCCACCAAATGCAGTTAAAAGTGTAAATGTCATTACTATTAGTGAATATTTCCCAACTTCTAATACTTGTGAAAAACTTAGAGTTGCCCCCATTAGAATAATTGCAAATTTTAAAATTTTCTTTGATACAAATTTCATACCTTTATTAAATTTGTTATTGTTTCTTATTGCAGGATTTACAAGCATTCCTAAAATAAGAGCAAATACTGCGGCACTTATTAAGTTGCCTGGTATAAATGAGCTTAATTTCATTGATATAATTGCTACTATAATAGATACTACTACTCCTGGTAAAATGTCTACTAACATAAAACCCCTCCTTAATCTTATTTGATTTTACCAATATATTGTTATAATATCAAATTATATAAACTTATCTATGTATAAGTAAATCTTATAATGATGGAGGTTATTATGATTGATTCTAGGCTTAAAACATTTTTAATTTTATCCCAAGTAAAAAACTATACTAAAACAGCTGAATTACTTTTTATTTCTCAACCTGCAGTTAGTCAACATATCAAATATTTAGAAAATGAGTATAATACAAAATTATTTGAATATAAAGATAAGCGACTTACTCTTACTCCTAGTGGGGAAATTCTTTATAATTTTCTTGTTAATGTAGATAAAAAATCCAAAGACATATTAAATCTTATGAATAATAATTTGGATGAAGAAGAGAATTTAACCTTTGGAACTACTTTAACCATAGGAGAATATTTAATGCCTGAAATTTTAAATGATATATATTCTAAATACCCTTTAGTTAAAATTCATATGGTTGTTGAAAATACAGAATCATTACTAGATAAACTTAATAGTGGCTTAATTGATTTTGCACTTCTTGAAGGCCAATTTGATAAAAGTAAATATGATTATAAGCTACTTTCTAAGGAAGAATTTATTGGAATTTGTTCTAATGAAAATATTCTTAGTAAAAGTAAGGTTAAGTTTGAAGATATCTTTAGCCAAAGACTTTTAATTAGAGAAAAGGGATCTGGTAGTCGTGAGATTTTTGAACATATATTATATGAACATAACTACAAGATGAACTCATTTGATAGTTTTTCTGAAATTGGTAATATAAATGTAATTAAAGAGCTTGTTTCTTTAAATAAGGGTATATCATTTATGTATAAAAGAGCAGTTATAAAAAATCTTCTATCTAGAGATATTAGTAAGATATCTATATCAGATTTTAATGTTATAAGAGAGTTTAATTTTGTTTATCTTAAGCATAATTTAGATAAAGAAAACTTAAATGATTGGTTTAATATCTTTTTAAATAGTATAAAATAAATAATTTTTTAAAAAATACGTTTAGCTAATTAGCTAAACGTATCTAAAGTTTATTTATCTATTCCATCTCTTGATAAAACGCCTTTGTAATAATAGTGCTTTACTTCCTTCATCTCTGTCACTAAATCAGCATAGTCTAAAAGTTCCTTTGGAGCATATCTACCTGTTATAATAACTTCAATATCTTTATTCCTTTTATCTAATACATCTATTACTTCCTTAGCTGTTATTAAGTTATAAAATAAAGCTATAGTAAGCTCATCTAAAATTATTACATCATATTTATTAGATAGAATAATCTGTTCAATCTTTTTTAAGCCTTCTTTTGCCCTTTTTATATCTTCTTCTGTAGGATCTTTTTCTATAAAGCAGTCTTCACCATATTGCTCAATTTTTATATTTGGCATATAGTCTTGAACCTTAACTTCATTATATTTCATGCCTTTTATAAATTGACCTATATATACATTCTTTCCTGCACAAGCAGCTCTTACAGCAAGTCCTATAGCTGCTGTGGTTTTTCCTTTTCCGTTTCCCGTATATACTTGTACATATCCTTCTGACATATTATCCTCCAATCATATTTACATATAATCTTCTGTCTCAAATGGCAAGTCTCTTTTCTTAAGTTTGCTTTCAACTATATCTTTAATAATTGAATATATGAATACAAATAGTGGAACTCCTATTACAAGTCCTATAAATCCAAATAGCTTACCTGCTATAAGAAGTGAGAATAATATCCAAAATGCAGAAATTCCAAGAGAATCTCCCAATATTTTCGGTCCTATTATATTTCCATCTATTTGCTGTATTATTACAATCAATATTAAAAAAGTAAATGCTTTAACTGGAGATTCAAAAAATATTATAAAGAATGATGGTACAGCACCAATAAATGGTCCAAAGAATGGTATTATATTAGTTACTGCAACTATAAATGATACAAGCATTGTATATGGCATCTTCATAAATTTAAGAATCAAGAAAGTTAAAAACCCTATTATAATAGAATCTAATATTTTCCCAGATAAAAACTTACCAAAAATAACATCTGCTCTGTTTGTTAATTCAAAAATTATATTTTTATTCTTTTCACTAAAAGAAGCTGTTACTACTTTTTTTGTTATGGCTTTAAATTTTTCTTTTTCAATTAATAAATAAATTGAAACTACAACTCCTAGTACAATGTTCCAAATACTAGATAACATACTTTTTGCCATATTACCAATTTTAGGTATTAGAGATGTTGCAAAATGTATAACCATTTGCATAGCTTGATCCCATTTTTCCATAATTAATTGAATGTATTCTTGTGGTATATTAAAGTTTTTCTCTAATGCCTCTAGCCATATTCCTATTTCTTTTACATATTCTGGAATACTGTTAACAAGTCCCTTTACAGAAGTTACTAGTTGTGGAAGCATAAAATTTAAAAATAGAATTAATAATATAATCACAGTTGCATATGTTAATATTAAGCCTATAAATCTATTTATTTTTTTACTTGATTTATCTTTAAATAAGGGATTTATAAGCTTATCTTCATAAATTTCTAAAATAAAATTAAATAAATAGGCCATAGCCATTCCTATAAAAATAGGATGAAGAGTTGACAAGTACTTGCCAATTTGAAGTTTAACTACATTAACTTCAGATACAGTAAGATAAAATATTATACTTACTATTAATACAATAATTGCATAAGCTGCAATTGTATTGTATTTTTTGTTCCAATCTAGCTTCATATGTCACCCCCTAGGTGGGAAGTATCTCCCTTTATCTCATAAATAATCTCATCATTATTTATAATAAATTTATTTACTGCCGTTCCTTTATAAATAGGTATTTCATTAATCTTTTCTAAAGGAATATTTTCTAATAAAGACACTATTACTTTAAGTGTTACTCCATGTGTTACTACAAGGATATTTTCTTTATTAGAACTTAATATAATATCAAGTGCTCTTTCTACTCTTTCATAAAGCTCTTCATAACTTTCACCACCACAAGTAGGTGTATAATCTTTTGGAGAATTTATATATATATTATAATCTTCTTCATACTCCTTATAAATGTCATCAATACACATATTCTCCCACTTACCAAAGCCAAGTTCTTTTAATTCATCTA
>CAYPYI010000050.1:0-10304 GCA_964415085.1 uncultured Tissierellaceae bacterium | reverse complement strand
GTATTAAAGTAAATATAAAAAATTAATAATTACAATTTGGTAACATAATATAAAAACTTGTATTTATTAAATATATTTTTATATAGTTAGAATCATTTATTATACTAATTAATTTTATTAAAAGCCTATTAAAATTCTTTTTATAAATAAAAATCCACCTAGCTTAAGTTAAAGCTTTGGTGGATTTATTAAATTCTAAATTATTTTATTTGAAATATTTTAATTAAACTACTTTTCTTACATAATCTACATATTTAAATTCTAAATCTTTTTCTTTAAATACTTCGGATTCACTTACTACATACCAGTTTTCCTGTTCATCTAAGTTAATAATACTTCTATCAGCATGATCAAACTCTTTAAGTATCTTTGTAATATATGCTTCTTTTACTCTAGGATAAAGTTGTTCTACTACAGATGAACCACCTATTACAAATACTTTTTTACTATCATCTTGATTTATCTCATTTAATATCTCAAGTAAATCAATCATTGATTTTGCTACTATAAAACCCTTATCTTCTAAATGAACATTTTCTGTTAATACAATATTTGTCCTATTTGGTAATGGATCTTCTCTTGGTATTGCGTCATAAGTATTCTTACCCATAATTACGATATGACCTTCTGTTAATTTTTGAAATCTTTTTAAATCAGTATTTATTTCTGCTAACATCTTTCCTTTGTAACCAATGTTCCAGTTTTTATCAACTGCACAGATTAATATCATCATATCACCTTCTTATTCTAAGTATAGAATATCTAGTTTTAAGTCTCTTGCTCTTCTTGTTCCTACTAGCTTCTCAGCTATTGCTAGAGTAAAATCTACTGCAACTGCTGGTCCTCTAGATGTAATAATATTTTCATCTATTACTACTTTTTCTTCTAAATATATTGAATTAGAAAACTCAGATTCAAACCCAGGATATGAGGTAACTTTTTTGTTTTCTAATAAACCTGCCCTTTCTAATACAATAGGTCCTGCACAAATTGCTGCTATTAATTTTTTATCTTGATCAAATTCTTTTAGGATACTAATTACTTTCTCTTCATCTCTTAAGTTTGTTGCTCCTGGCATGCCTCCTGGTATTACAGCGCAGTTATATGAAGATATATTCTTTAGATTCATTAAAGTTTTATCCGCTTTGACTGTGATTTTATGAGCACCTTTTACATACTCATTATTAGTTATAGATACCATATCAACTTCTACATCATCTAGTCTTCTTAAATAGTCTACAACTGTTAAAGCTTCTACCTCTTCAAATCCTTCTGCTAAAAAAACTATTACCTTCATTTTTATAACCTCCTTAAATAGAATTAATAAAAAGCTTTGGTACACATCATGATACCAAAGCTTAGCTATTTAGTCTATTTTTTTATTTATTTAATATTTAAAATCCCATTTTCTTGAACTAAAACTGTATCAAGAGCTAAAACTCTGTTTAAATATGAAACTGGAACATAAGTTGTTGCATCTTTAAGTTCTGGTGCAGTTTCTAATTCAAATGCCATTTTAGCGAAGTTATAATTGTTTTCTCCAATTTTCACTCTATTCCATTGAGCACCTTTACTTACTTCAACAGAAAAGTCTTTTTGGTTCCATTTAACTTCATAACCTAATTTTTCTGAAATTTCTCTAAGTGGAATCATAACAACTCCATCTTTAGTTTCATATAATTTTGATTTTAAATCAATTTGTTCATTGTTTATTACTACAATTTCTTTATTTGTAACTTTTCTATCACTAGCTCTATCTAATAAGATTACTTTATTAGTTGGTGCTTGTGCTGGTATACTTTTTGTAGTTATATCATAGAATACTAATAATTTTGATCCTTTAAGATCTTCTAACTCTACTTTTTTACCATCTAAATCTACTACTTTTGAATCTTCATTTAAGTTAAGTTTTAATTCATTTGCTGAACTTACTAAGTTATTATCAAATAAGTCTACTTTAACAAATCCTAAATCTTTACTGTTTCTTATAACTATTAATTCTGGAGTTAATTGTCCTGGTAAGCTCATTGCTACTGGTGTATATTTTGAATATAATAAACTTACTTTTTCACCTTTTTTAATATCACTTAAATTAGCTTTTTGCATTTTGCTATCTTCAAATATTAAAGTATCTTCACCTACATGTGCTATTAATTGATCATCTTTATTGTTTACATTTTCAACTAATATTGAAGTTTTACCTTCATTTTTATTTACTGATAATACTTTACCTTCAAATTCTACATACTCTGAAGTTACCTCTTCTGTTACTTGTTCTGCTACTGCTAATGTTGGCATTACTACCATAACTAATGCTAATGTTAATGCTAAAAATGTTTTAGCTGTGTTCATCATAATCATCCTTTCAATTGTAAGTTTAAAATTAAAATAAATTTATATCTATCTACTTTAATCTAAAATGTAATTAATTACACCCTATATCTTTATTATATATCCAATTGTCTAATAAATACGCATATAAACCTAAATGTAATGAAAGTGTAATAAGAGTGTAACAAAATTACTCTTTATTAATCTCCATTTGTGTTTTACTCATTTTCTCATAAAAAAATCTATCATTATTTATCATTGATATTACAAAATGAGATGCCAGGAATATATTATAAAACAGTTGAAAAAATACGACTATTACTAAGTATGGTGCCATACTTGTGGTCTCATTATAAACAATTACATCAGATAAAGCTTTATTTATTCCTGTTAATATTATAAATAACATACCATTTCTAATTAAAACTTCTTTAAAAGATATTCTATCACTCTTTCCTGTTATTTTTATATTAGTAAGCCAAAGGCCAATTGTTTTGCCGTTTGTTATATATACAATTATTATAAAATATATAAAGTTTATAAATAATTGTTCTATTAAATTGTCTTTATAAAATGGTATAAAACCTAATATCCAAGTATCTATAAGTACTGATATAAACCTTCTTATATAGCCTACTCTTAATTCTTCTAAATTAATATTTTCATCTAATTTACTAGACTCTGGTAGGAAGAAAGTAAACATAGGTGTAATAACATAACCTATTAATCCTCCCAGTGTGTTAAAAAATAAATCATCCACATCAAATAATCTATATGGTGCATTATAAAGTCCATATAATCCTGTAAGCTGAGTTATTTCAAAAAATAGTGAAACTAAAAAGGATATTAATATGGTCTTTTTTACGTTTAGCCTAAAATAATATCTTAAATAAACACCAAGTGGTACAAGTAGAAGTATATTAAATACTACTTGTAAAAATGCTCTTTCTGTAAATAAGTATTTATAAGTCTGTCTATTATTAAGTTCTACCTTAGTCTCTTTTTTTATATCTTCTATAAACCTAAATGGCCTTAAGTTGTAGTGTTCTACATCTTCACTTTGCATACTTTTAACATCTCTATCTTCTGGAAGAGGCAGAATTATTAAATAATACGCTACTATTAAATAAAGTAAAAAAGAATATAAAACAAAGGCTCTTAATTTATTAACATAGCCATACTTTCTATATTGATATATTAAAAATGGAATAGTAATAAAAAATGCAAATATGGGAAAAGTAATAAATGCAACCTTTATTGGAAATACATATGCTCCCATTTTTATCCCTCCTACTTATATCATAAATTTTCTAGTCCTTCTTTTGCCATTTTAATTCTTCTTTATTTTCATTGTATTTTTTTCTTTTTGACATAATTTCATCTATCTTAACTTTATATACATTGGTTCTTTTCATACCAAACTCTATAGCTTGTTCAAAATAATCCATTTTTTCTTTTGTGTATTTTTCACATATAAGCCTCATAGCTTTTACTTTCTCATCATAGTTTTCAACTAAATATACTCTACCATAAACTATGGTAGATGCAAATTCAGTGGTAAAAACACTACTAATTAAGACTTTAGTTTTATCTTTATCTTTAACTATTATATCTAATTCTTCATTTGTATAATTATCTGGAACTTTAACATCAGTTATAAAAGATATGCATACATTTTTACCATCTTCAAGTAGTCTTGTTTTTAATCCTTCTTTAGCTGAATGAAAATATAAGTTGTCATCATCTATAGCTAAGGATAATGGCACTATGTAAGGATTGTTATTATGATCAACAACTGAAAGGTTTCCATAGTCTGATTTTTCAATTACATATCTTGCAAATTCTTCATCCATTTGTCTATCTTTTCTTCTCATCTGATCCATTCTTACACTCCTCATTTACATATTAATATATTTATAATTATTTTGAAATTTAGCTTTTATAAAGTTATTAAAATCTTCTTTTTTATTTATATCTCTTTTTCTTAAAATACTTGCTTGATTATAGTTTAGGTAAAATAAATAATAATCTTTAGTTTCTATTAATTTATATATTTCTGAATATTTTAAATATATATTAGATTTTTTCTCCTCATCTATTATATTAATTTCTTCATCATAAAAATATAAATCTGTTTTTAAATCAAACATTCCCAATTTATCTGTTTTTATTCTTTTATTAATTTTATTATTTATTCTTATTACTTGAGATATTATAGTTATAGCTATAAAAAATATAAATGTAAAAAAAGATTTTTTTACTATATCTATCTCATCTATATTTAAAAAGATTGCTAATGATAAAATTAATAAAGTAAATAGTATTAATCTTTTTAAATCCTTAAAATATGTTGTTATATATACAAATTTTTTATAATCTTTTTTTTCTATCTTTGTTGATATTTTAAATATATAATCATCTTTCTCTTTCATTATTATCTCCTATTTAGATTTCTTCAAACCTATATTTTATTTTTATATCAGGGTATTTACTCTTATCTACCAATGATAAAAACATTTCTTTTGGTCTTGCAAATATACCACTATCATCATAAAGCGTTTTGTAGATTACAAGTTGGCTTTTATCAATTAGCTCATCATGAAAATATAAATCTTTAGATTTATATATATTTATATTTTTATGACTTTCTGTATGAATAGCTTTTAATATATCTTCATTAATTTCCTCTATATCCTTTTTAGGATAACTTATAGCCATTGTTACATACTCTTTCCCTTTAAAATGTCTGTATATATATGGTATTTTTAAGTCTCTTTTATTACTTAATTTCTTCTTAAGCACAATCATATCCTTGCATATTATATTATTTTCTATTATCTCTTCATCATAGTTTAATGTAAAAAAATCTTTTTTAATATGATCTATTGAAAAGCCACATTTTTGATATAAGGCAAGTTGATTTATACTTGAGTTTCCTGTAGCTATAATTAAATTATCATAAGCTTCTTCTTTAGCTATTTCAGTTAAAAAACTAATCATTTTCTTAGCATACTTTTTATTTTGAAACTCATCTTTTATACTAATGTTTTTTATTTCTAAATCATTCTTGTTAACCTTTACAGTTACCGCTACACCTACTAACTCGTCACTAAAGTATTCGTCATCTAAAAATGATAGATAAACTTCACCTTCTTCTACATACTCTTTTACTAACTTTTCATTAGGATCTGCTTTTAATAAAAGGTCTAAGGGTAGGAATTCATTTGTTAATTTTTTTATTTTTATATTTATATAATCAGAATCAAGTAAGTTTATTTTATCTCTATTTTCTATTACACTTACTGTTTTATCTTGGTCTATAGTAAAGAGTAAAAAATCATCATCACTTAAAACTACCTCTTTTTCATAAGTTATTTCTTTATCATTTATCATTTCAAATACTTGTAACTTTTCATTTAATTTAAATACATTCATCTCTTCAAATCTTATATCTGGAATATATATGGCTCTTTTTTCCATAACTTACCTCCTAATTATCTAATTCATAACATTTTATTATCTCATCATTTTTATAAATAAGTTTATAAACAATCATCTGATCACTATCTTTATCTTTATAATAAGCTGTTAGAGGAGAATCTTTACCCTTTGTGTCCCCTAAAAAATTATCTTTATAAACATCTGCATCAATATTTAAATTTTCTTTTAAATACTCTTTAGCTACTCGTTCCTGTCTAGAGTATATTCTATCATTTAGCTTATCTTTGTTTGGAATATATATAACTAGTAAAATTAATATTCCTATAGCAATTGATATTATATTATCTTTCATTGGTCTTCTAAATTCTTTTGAATTTGTAATTGCAAGTAGTATAATACACGTTAAATTTAAAACTCCTATATCTATAAGGATATATTTAAGAGAAAGGAAGAAGAATAGTATAATTAAAATCAAAATTACCAAATCAACAATAATATATGTATTTCTATCTTTTATATATTTAGATATAATCCCATTTAATAAAAATAGGCTTAAATATATAAATAAAAAAATTACTCCCTTAGTTGTTGCTGCTGAAAAATATGAAGTTATAAATAGAGTTAAATATATAAGAATA
Organism: uncultured Tissierellaceae bacterium; assembly: GCA_964415085.1. GTDB lineage: Bacteria > Bacillota > Clostridia > Tissierellales > Tissierellaceae > CAYPYI01. Next base: position 3,894 of record CAYPYI010000050.1, on the reverse strand, counting down.
TATATTACTTTTAGCTCTGTTTTTGATTTGTCCGTCTTATTCATTCTTTCTTTAAATATCTTTCTTTCTAAAATTGCTAAAATTATTAAAATTATAGAAAAAATTATAAAAATCAAATTAATCACTCCTTTAATTCTTTTTTTATGTCTTATCGAAAAAATAAGGTCCTAAATATCCTTCCTCATGAGTATTTACATAAGTGAATGTAAAATCTTTATCAGTAATATAAATATCACCTTGACCATCAAAATCACTAGCTTTTAAATTCTTAGTATTTTCTATTATGTATGCTTCATTTTCTAATTGATAAAAAACATATAGGAAATTTTTATTTATTTTATCAAATGAATCTTTAGCATCATTCTCTTTTAAATAATCCACCTTATCATAACTAAAGATATGCCATAAAAATCCATTTAATAAAAAAATATCTTCTTTTTCTTTATCACTAAGACTTCTGGCAAAGTTTTCTTCCCATCTCTTTTTTAAATATTCATTCCATTCATTTATCTGTCTTATTTTTAATTCTTTATATTTTCCACTTAATTTTAACTCTAGGTCCATAATATCTCCTTGAATAATTTATTTTTTATATGAAAAAGCAGGGATTCCTATTAGAAATCTCCTGCATATTTTATAACTGTCTTCTATTTTCCATAGCTTTTGATAATGTAACCTCATCAAAATACTCTAAATCTGCTCCTACAGGAATTCCATGCGCAATTCTACTAACCTTTACTCCTAAAGGTTTTATAATTTTTGCAATATATAAAGCTGTAGCTTCACCTTCTACTGTAGGATTTGTTGCAAGAATTATCTCCTTTACATCATCTGATGATAGTCTTTGAAGTAATTCTTTTATTCTTATATCATTTGGACCTATATTATCCATTGGAGATATTACTCCATGTAGTACATGATATTCACCTTTATACTCTTTAGATCTTTCCATAGCAATTACATCTTTTGCATTTTCAAGAACACATATTAAAGATTTATCTCGGCTAGTATCACTACAGATATTACATGGATCAACATCTGTTAAATTACAACATACACTACAAAGTTTTATATCCTCTTTTGCCTGTATTATTGAATTTGCAAGTTTTTCTGCTTCTGAATTTTCCATATCTAATATGAAAAAAGCTAATCTTTGGGCAGTCTTTCTACCTATTCCTGGTAATTTAGATAATTGGTCTATTAAATTAGCTATTGGTAATGCGTACTGCTCCATAAAAATCCCCCTATTTTACAGTCCTGGTATATTAAGTCCACCTGTAATCTTTTTCATTTCACTTTCAACCATATCTTCAGCTTTTCTCATAGCTTCATTTACTGCTGCAAGTATTAAGTCTTCTAGCATATCAACATCTTCAGGATCTACTGCAGTTGGCTCTATTTCTATTTTTATTAATTCTTTTTTACCATTAACTACAGCTTTTACTACTCCGCCACCTACTGATGCTTCTACTTCTTTTTCTTTTAAATCTTCTTCCATTGTCTCCATTTGTTTTTGCATCTTTTGTACTTGTTTCATCATATTACCCATATTTCCACCCATTCCTGGGAATCCTTTTCTACCCATATATATCTTCCTCCTATTTTATATTTACTATGTCTTGGCCAAATAAATCTATGGCTTTTTCTATATCTGTATTTTCTTTAGCTATTTGTTCTTCATTAATTACTTTTTTTTTACCAATAGTAAAGTCTAGTATTAAGTCTCTACCAAAGTATGAGGAAACAATTCCCTCTACAAAAGTTTTATTCTTTTCTGAACTTACAGCTTCTTTATGGAATCCAAATCCATCATCATAATTTACTACTATTACATTATTATGAAAATCTACCACACTTCCTTCCATAATTAGAGCATATATATTTATTTTTTCAGTTCTAATTCTTTCCAGAATGTTTTTCCATTCTTTTTGTATAGTATTTAAATCTATATCTCCAGTTACTTCAGGTTTAGACTTTGTAACTTTTTCAGTTTCTACTTTTTCTATTTTTTTATCTATCTTTTCTTCATTTGGTGAAGATGAACTAGAAGTAGTAGCTGAAGAGATAGTATTATTAGTTTGATTTATTTCTTCCTTAATAATATTTGGTTTTTCTACAGTTTTATTAGAAATACCAATATCTCCTGTTGATATTAAATCTTCAACTCTTTCTATTCTTTCAATTAATGATAATGTATTTGTAAGTTGAACCATTTTTATTATTACCATTTCAAGAATAATTCTTCCTTGAGATGTCCATTTTGTCTTTCCTTCGGCTTCAGTAAGTAAATCTAAACAATTCATTATAAAATCTAAATCCATACTATTTGATTGTTCTTTATATCTATCAAAGTTATCTATTTCAAGTATATCTTTAGAATCCTTTGAAGATTTAACTATCATTATATTTCTAAAATGAACTATTAAATCTTTAATAAATTGTTGTATATCCTTACCATCTTGAATAATGTTATCTATTTGCATTAGGGTTTTTTCCATATCTTTATTATTAATATCATCAACTAAATCAAATATTAAATCGATATTTGTGACACCTAATATATCTATTGCATCTTCATAAGTAATCTCATCTTTATCAAAAGATATACACTGATCAAGTAAACTTAGTGCATCTCTCATAGCTCCATCAGAGTTTCTAGCTATTAATTTTAATACATCTATATCTACTTTAACATCTTCATTTTCAATGATTTTTTGCATATTTAAGATTATATCCTTATTAGTTATACGCTTAAAATCAAATCTTTGACATCTTGATAGTATTGTCTGTGGTAATCTCTCTGGTTCTGTTGTAGCTAGTATAAAGATCAAATGCTTTGGTGGTTCTTCTAATGTCTTAAGTAAAGCATTAAAAGCTCCTTTTGAAAGCATATGCACCTCATCTATTATATAGACCTTCTTCTTAATCTTTGCTGGTGGATATATTACTTTTTCTCTTAAATCCCTAATATCTTCAACACTATTATTACTAGCCGCATCCATTTCTATAACATCCATTGTAGAGTCTTCTAATATCTCTAGGCAGTTACTACATTTATTACATGGATTTCCATCTACTGGATCTAGACAGTTGACAGCTCTTGAAAATATCTTTGCTGCAGAAGTTTTCCCCGTACCTCTAGTACCGGAAAATAAATATGCATGCCCTATATTGTCATTTTTTATTTGATTTTTTAAAGTCGTATTTACATGTTCTTGACCTAATAAATCATCAAAACTTTTAGGTCTATATTTTCTATAAAGTGCTTGATACATATTTTCTCACCTACATCCTTTTAATGATTATAATTATAACAAATAATCCGTATTATTACATCTATTTATTCTAATCTTACAAGTTATACTCTTTCTTATCTTAACCTTTATTATCTATCATATCATTAATACATGCATTTTTAATATAGTCCCAGTAATTTCAATTAAGTTTTTATATTAAAGCTTAGTTGATGTATCATTTATTTTATAAATCATATAAGCTTGTATTTAAACATACTTGCCTGGTAATTTCCACTTAATTATTTACATAATACAGGCCTTCTTCTTGACTTATTTATTATTTTATCATATAATCTAGAAGTGTATATATCATGGAGAGATGGTCGAGCTGGTTGAAGGCGCTCGCCTGGAAAGCGGGTAAACTCTAACGGGTTTCGAGGGTTCGAATCCCTCTCTCTCCGCCATTGCCGTACTAGATGGGGACCTAGCGGCCCCCTATAACCTACAATCCGCTATAGTAGGGTCGAAGTCCTAAGGTAGGCTTTTTCATTTCTGAGTCTGCCCTGTGTAAGTGGTGTTGACAGTTGGGTCCTGCGCAACGAGAACTCATGAACCCCGTCAGGTCCGGAAGGAAGCAGCGGTAAGTGAACCTTTTCGT
>CAYPYI010000049.1:0-10323 GCA_964415085.1 uncultured Tissierellaceae bacterium | reverse complement strand
TATTATTCTACAAGTTTTGTAGTTAACTAACATAATCATCACCTAATTCATGTAATCAAGCTTTCTAGTATCAGATTATAGCACTAGAAATAGCCATCTACTACCTAATCAGTGTGTTATATCTTACAAATATTTGTACATGGTTCATGTAAGTAAAATAGACTTCAATATTTTTTAATTAATATAGTACTATTATTGTCTTATATATAATAAAAAGTCCTACAATCCATTTGGACTGTAAGACTTTTATTTAAACTATAATAACTATATTTTTAAACTATCTTATTTATTTAATGGTCTATCGTTTTCAAAATCCCAAGGATTCTTTCTTATATAACCGTTAAATAATGGAGTGAATATTGAAATAATTGCAAGAACTGCAAGTATTTGTTGGTACCATAATAAAGGTATTACATCAAATGGACTTAATGCGCCTTGAGTAAATCCTACTGCTATTAAAAGTTGTGCTCCATAAGGGATTATACCTTGCATTATACAAGAGAATGTATCAAGTAATGAAGCCGATTTTCTTGGGTCAACTTTATACTCTGTAGATATTTCTTTTGCTATTGGTCCTGATATAATTATTGCTACTGTATTATTAGCTGTAGCAGCGTCTGTTAAACCTACTAAAGCTGATATTCCAAGTTCTGCTGATTTTGGTCCCTTTACAACACCTTTTATCTTTTCTAGTAACCACTGTAAACCTCCTGCTTCGGTTACCATATGTGCAAGCCCACCTGTTAGTAATGATAATAAGAATATATCAATCATACCTTCAAATCCTGCATATATTTCTTGAGCTAAGACTAAAATTGTAAAGTCACCATAAATTAAACCTATTATTCCTGAGAATACGATACCACCTGTTAAAACTACGAATACATTCATTCCCATTAAAGCTGATACCAATACAAATACATATGGTAATATTTTAATGAAACTAAACTCTCTAATTTCTGGTTGTACCAGTACTTCTGGTTTTCCTAAAATTAATAAAATTATAAATGTAATAATTGCAGCTGGTAATGCTAATGTTATGTTTACTCTAAATTTATCTCTCATTTCTACATTTTGAGTTCTTGTTGCTGCAATTGTTGTATCTGATATTATGGATAAGTTGTCTCCAAACATTGATCCACCAACAGTTGCTGCTATTATTAAAGCTAAGTTAAGTCCTGCACTATCTGCAAGTGCTACAGCAATTGGTCCAATAGCTGTTATAGTTCCCACTGAAGAACCTGTTGCTATTGATATGAATGCTGATATTAAAAATATTCCTGCTGTTATATATTGAGCTGGTACTACTGTAAGTCCTAATGCTACAGTTGCATCTACTCCCCCCATTGCTTTTGATACTCCTGAGAAAGCTCCTGCTAATAAGTAAATAATACACATAATAATTATGTTTTCATTTCCGCACCCTACAATGAAACTATCAAATTTTTCATCTAGAGTACCTTCTAAAAGAATAAATGCTAATATAATACCTACCATTACCGCTACTGGCGCTGGGAATTGATAAAATGCATTTTCAACTCCTTGCGATTGTAAAACTACTCCAGCAAAAAGGTAAATCGCTACGAATACTACAAAAGGTATAAGTGCTTTACCATTTGCTTTTACTTTTTTGTTTTCCATAAGTACATCCCCTTTACTATTATTTATATAAACATCTAAATGATGTATACATCTTGCAATCGTTACCATATGTATGAAATAAAAAATAAATATTTTAATATTTATTTTGTTTTCGGTTCATTTTCGAACCAGTAAATCGTTTTTATTAGAAATTTACTTTATTGAATTAATACTACCATGTAATCGATTAATCGTCAATATAATTATTGTTATCTTTTTTTTATACTTATAAGTATAGAGTATCTCGCTATTAAATGCAATTACATATGATCATAGTTTGATAAAATTATATCTTTTATTTTGTTAAATTTTATTTATTATTGGTTTGATATCGTTCCATTTTCTTAATAAATATTTAATTTTTTATCTTGAATACATTTCTTTTTCATATTTATTATGTTAATTATTATAAAAGCTATATTTTCTTTTAAATTTACCAACTTGTGATATAATTAATAAATAAATAGATATGTTTACATATAACTTTGGGAGGACATTCATGTTTGAATTTAATTTAAATAATAAAGATAAATATAATTATATACATTTCATTGGAATTGGTGGAGTTAGCATGAGCGGTTTAGCTGAAATTCTACTAGATAAAGGATTTAAAGTATCAGGTTCTGATAATAAACTTAGCAAAACAACTATACATCTTCAAAATTTAGGTGCTGATATTTATATTGGTCATAATAAGAAAAATATTATAAATCCTGATTTAGTTGTTTATACAGATGCAATTTCAACTGATAATGAGGAATTGCTAGAAGCAAAAAAAGTTTCAACAATTGTCGATAGAGCTACTTTTTTAGGTGCTATTATGCAGAACTATAAAAAAAGTATTGCTGTATCTGGTACGCATGGAAAAACTACTACTACTAGTATGATTGCATCTATTACAAATCATAGTGACTTAATTAATCCTACTATTTTACTTGGAGGAAATTTAACAGAAATTGGTGGAAATATAAAACTTGCAAGTGATGATTATATTATTACTGAAGCGTGTGAATATAAGGGAAATGTATTAAAATATTTTCCAACAACTGCAATAATATTAAATATTGATGAAGATCACTTGGATTTTTTCAAAAATATTGATCATATAGTCGATACTTTTAAAGGTTATATAGGTAATATAAAAGAAAATGGAAATCTAATCCTTAATATTGATGATGAACATAATCAAACTTTAATTACACATGTTAGAGATGATATAAAAGTTCATACTATAGGAATAAATTGTGACGCTAAATATAAAGCCACAGATCTTGAATTTTCACCACATGAAACAAGATTTAATCTTTTATATGAAGGTATCAAATATCCTTTTAAATTAAAAGTTGTTGGAAAGCATAATGTATATAATGCTTTAGCTAGTATTGCTGCGAGTCATGTCCACGGAATGAGTTTTGAAGATATCAGTAAATATTTAGCTATGTATTCCGGAGTTCAAAGAAGATTAGAACTTAAGGGTATCATTAATGATGTTACTGTTTTAGATGATTATGCACATCATCCAACAGAGATTCAATCTACTCTTGAAGCTATAAAAAAATCATTTAATCTGGGTGGAAAAACATATTGTATCTTCCAACCTCATACTTTTACTAGAACAAAAATATTGTTAGATAGTTTTTCTAACTCTTTTAAAGATGTTGATAATGTAATTATTACTGATATATTTGCTGCTAGAGAGATTAATGATGGAAAAATACATTCTAAAGATTTAGTTAATGCTGTTAATAAGATAAGCCAAAATGCAATTTATCTAAGTACATTTGATGAAGTAGAAAGTTTTTTACTTGAAAATACTAAAAAAGATGATTTAATTGTGACTATGGGGGCTGGAGATGTATATCTTATTGGAGAAAACTTTTTAAAGTTAAGTGAAAATTTAAATACTAACGTATCTTTAGCTTAATAAATTACAACAAAAAAATCTTCCCATTTGGGAAGATTTATTTTATTGTTAATAATACAATAGCTAAGTCATCATCTTGCTGAGCCCAGCTATGATTCATTATTTCATTATCAAGTACCTTTAGTATGTTATCTGGTCTTTTTTCAACAATATCCAAGACTCCATCTAAACCAAATTCAATTCCTACACTATTTCTTGACTCTGTAACCCCATCAGTAAATAAAAGTATTTTATCTCCTGTTTTAAGTTTAACCTGTCTTTCTTCATAACTTACATCAAGTATAAAAGAATTTATAGGAAAACCTGATAATTCTAATATTTCTATTTCTTCATCATTATACCTTATTGGCGCACAGTTATGTCCACCATTGGAATAAATAAATGTCTTGTTTTTCTTATTATAAATTCCATAAAAGATAGTAAAGTAGTTCTCAGCTTCTAGATTCAAATCCTGAAATCTTTTATTTAACTCTCTAAGTGTCATAGATGGACTAAGTAATTCATTTCCCATAACCCTCATTGTTTGTCTGACAAACATGGTCATTAGTGATGCTGATACACCATTACCTGCAACATCACTTATATAAACTCCTACATTGTCATCATCTATAGTAAAAATATCAAACATATCTCCACTTAACATTTCTGAAGATTTATATATATAATCTAATAAAACGCCTTCTTTACTTCCTCTATCAGGCAACATCTTTTCTTGAATCTTTCTTGAAAATCTTAAATCCTTGCTCATTTTTTTATTTTTATTAATAAGTTCAAGCTCTAATTTTCTTTCTCTTGTTACATTTCTAAAAACTTCCACTGCTGCGAATATTTCCTTATTCTCATTTCTTACAGGGGAACTTTTGATTGAGTAATAATTCCCATTTATATATTCTTCCTTTTGATATACTCTGCCAGTATCAATGCTTCTTTCTGTAATACAAAATTCACATCTTTCCATTTGGCAATGGGCTTCATTACAACGCATGCCGACAATATCTTCTCCTAAAGCTTTTTTCATCGCTTTATTAGCATAGATTATTATACCTTTTTGATCTACTACTCTTACCCAGTCAGCAATACCCTCTAGTACATAGCTATTTAATGTACTTGTATTAATTAAATCATATTTTTGAATGAAACTCTCTTCTTTCAGCATACCATCACCTACTTATAGAATTCGTTAGTATATTACCAAACTATATTTATATTGTATATTAAAGTATATAACTTATCTATATAAATCTGTATATTTTTTTATATTTTTTTGTTATTATCCTCTATTTCATTGGAGGCCTTGGCCCATAATACTGATAGTAATCAACTTTTATACGACCATTATAAAGTTTTCTTCTTCTATCTGCTTTTTTGCCGTAAAGCTTCTCAAAATTTTCATCACTTGTAATTGTGTATATAGACCAAGTGTCTAATTTTCTAAATTTTTCCCCATAGTCTATATAAAGCTGTTTAACCTCTTCTACTTCACCAATACGTTCTCCATAAGGAGGGTTTGTAATTACAACACCATAGTCATTTCTTAAATCTATATCCCTCATATCTTTACAGATAAAAGTGATATCTTCTTCTAAACCTAAATTCATAGCATTTTCTTTTGCAATTTTAATATTTCTTCTGCTTATATCTGATGCTAAAATATTAAGTTTGGTATCATTGTCCATTTCTAGAAAAGCTTTTTGTCTAGCTTCTTTCCACCAAGATTTATCAATTATATCCCAGTACTCACTATCAAATTCTCTATCTAAACCTGGAGCTATATTTCTACCTATCATTGCGGCTTCTATTGGAATTGTACCTGAACCACAAAATGGATCTAATAGGAATCTATCCTTATTCCAATAGCTCAGTAGTACCATTGCCGCTGCTAATGTTTCTTTTATTGGAGCTTCTCCTTGAGATGTTCTATATCCTCTTTTATGAAGTCCTTGACCTGATGTATCTATAGTTAGAGTTGCTATATCTTTAAGTAAAGCTACCTCTACTGTATACCTACTACCATCTTTATTAAACCAAGTAGTATCGTAATTTAATTTTAATTTTTCAACTATTGCTTTTTCAACTATTCTTTGGCTATCAGATATACTAAATAGCTTACTATTAACACTTTTTCCCTCTATTATGAAATTACCATCTTCTGGAATATATTCTTCCCAATTTAAACTTTTTGTTTTTTCAAATAATTCATCAAAAGTTAATGCCTTAAATTCGCCAACTTTAAGTAATACCCTCTCAGCTGTTCTAAGCCATAGATTTACTCTTGGTATATCTTCTAGAGTTGCCTTGAAAGTTACCTTACCATTTTCAACTTTTATATCTTTAAAACCTAAGTCTTGTATTTCTCTTTTAGTTACCGCTTCAAGACCGAATGTTGTGGTTGCAATTAATTCTATTTCTTTCATATAATCTACCATACCTTTCTAATTACCATTATACAATATTCTTTATAATAATACTAAATAATTTGATATAATATAAAAGTAATGGGTATAATAATATTAAGTTAGTAAAATAATTATAATTATGAGGAGGAATAATATTGAAAACATTAAGTAATCAATATCAATCAGGAGATTGGAAAGGTGAAAAACACGTTCCAACTATAAATGCACCAGAATCAGTAAAAAAAGGTGAAGTGGTAGAAGTAAGAGCTAGTATAGGTGAAGCTACACCTCATCCAAATACATTTGAACATTATATTTCATGGGTTAAATTATATTTCCAACCTGAAAGTTCAAAGTTCCCTGTAGAAATCGCAACTTTTGACTTTGCAGCACATGGAGAAAGTGAATTATTCACAGAACCAAATGTAACTGCAAGATTTAAAGCTGAAGAATCAGGAACTATAATGGCATCAAGCTATTGTAACATACACGGATTATGGGAAAATAGTGTTGAATTAAAAGTAGAATAATATTTTGGGCTGTTTCATAACTAATATTTTAGTTGTGAGCAGCCTTTTTTTAACTTTTTATTGACATTAATTTATTTTTATACTATCATGTAACATATATAAATAATAGGCTTTGAAGGATTTAGTAGCAAGCATTTGAAATAGTGCATGTGAAATTACGCGTCTGGAGCCTTAGTAGAAAACTACTACGTTTTATCTGCGATACTAGATACTAAAGGCTTTTAAAGCAAATTAAGGTGGTACCACGAGATCTTCTCGTCCTTTTGGGGATGAAGGTCTCTTTTTTTATATTAAAAAGGAGGATTATAGTATGGCAAATGTATTTGATATACTAAAAGAAAGAGGTTATATTGACCAAGCAACATTTGAAGATGAATTAAAAGAAAAGTTAGGAAATGAATCTATTAGTTTTTATGTTGGATTTGATGCTACTGCAGACAGTTTAACTTTAGGACATTTCATTCAAATAATGGTTATGATGCATATGCAACAAGCAGGTCATAGACCAGTAGCTTTATTAGGTGGAGGTACTACTTTGGTAGGAGACCCATCTGGAAGAACTGAAATGAGAAGAATTATGACTAAAGAAACTATCGATTACAATGCAAGAAAATTTGATGAACAATTATCACGTTTCTTAGATTTTTCTGATGATAAGGCTAAAATTGTTAATAACGCTGATTGGTTATTAGATATTAACTTTTTAGATTTCATGAGAGAAGTTGGAGTTCATTTCTCAGTAAGCCAAATGCTTACATTAGATGCATATAAAAACAGAATTAATGATGGTCTTACATTCTTTGAATTCAGTTACTTATTAATGCAATCATATGACTATTTAAGACTTTTCCAACAAGAAAACTGTGTACTTCAAGTTGGTGGAAGTGATCAATGGTCAAATATCCTAGGAGGATATAACTTAATTAGAAAAGTTGAAGATGAAAAAGTTTATGCTATGACATTTAATCTATTAACTACTGCTGCTGGTACTAAAATGGGTAAAACTGAAGCAGGAACTATATGGTTAGATAAGGATAAAACTCCACCATATGAATTATTCCAATATTTAAGAAATGTTGATGATAGAGATGTGGAAAAATTCTTAGCTCAACTTACATTCTTACCTATGGATGAAGTTAGAAGATTAGGTTCTTTAGAAGGATCTGAAATTAATAAAGCAAAAACTGTATTAGCTTATGAAGTTACTAAATTAATACATGGTGAAGAAGAAGCTGAAAAAGCTAAAGCTGCTTCAGAATCATTATTTACAGGAGATAAAGACTCAGATTCTATTCCTTTTACAGAAATGGAAAAATCTTTATTTGAAGAAGGTTTAGGACTTCTTAATTTATTAACTGAACTTGAAATAGCTAAATCTAATGGTGAAGCTAGAAGACTTATACAACAAGGTGGTATAAGTCTAAATGAAGAAAAAGTTGAAGACTTTAATAAAGTAGTTACTTTAGAAGACTTTGAAGATGATAAATTATTAATTAGAAAAGGTAGAAAATTCTATCACCAAGTAAGAATATAAAGTTAAAGAATATAAAGTTAAAGACTGTAATGGTAAATTTATTTTACCTTACAGTCTTTTTTTAATAAATAATATCTAGTCTATAATTTCTGAAAAACTTGAACTTTCATAATCTTCATTCTCTTCTACTTTTAATTCAGCTATTAGTATAGCTGAAAAAATAATTATACAACCTAGTATAAGTCTTATAGTTACCTTTTCACTTAATAATATTACTGAAAATAAGCTTCCAAATACTGCTTCTAAACTTAAAATTATTGCTGCATGTGTTGATGATGTATACTTTTGTGCTATGTTTTGTACTAAAAATGCTATAACCGTACTTACTATAGCTAAAAATAATACAGCTTTTATAGCCTCTTTATTTAAATATGTATATTCTACTTTAAGTACAAATGAAAGCATTATAGATAAAATAGCTGCAGTAATAAACTGAAGTATTGTTAAAATAATAGGATCATGTTCTTTGGAATATTTTCCTATTAAGATAATATGCCCTGCAAAACACATGGCACTTACAAGCGTTAGTATATCTCCTAAGTTTAATTTTAATTTACCATCTAAGCTAATTATTCCAATACCTATAAAACACATTATGGCTGATATAAATTCCTTTTTACTAATTTCCCTTTTAGTTACAAAGTATAAGATAAAAGGAACCATTACAACATTACTTGCTGTTATAAATGCCTGATTACTAACTGTTGTATACTTAAGACCTACTGTCTGAGTGAAAAAAGCAAAAAAAAGAAAAATCCCTATTTTCATCCCGGCTAATACGTCTTCTTTTTTTATATTTTTAAATTTACTAGAAAATATAACACTCATTATAACTGCTGATAGTGAAAATCTTAATACTAACATATAAATTGGTCCAATATGATCAAGACCATTTTTTACCGCAATAAATCCTAGCCCCCAAATTATTGCAACAAGTAAGAGTGCTAGATCCGCTAAATAACTATACTTTTTATCAAGTTCCAACTTATCACCCATTATTTGAGTTTATTATATTATCAATTTATCTTTTTATCAAGCTAAAGTGGTTAATTCTCTACCCAGTTTAGTGATCTTCCTATAGCTTTTTGCCATCCTTTATATAAATCCTTTCTTTTTACATCATCCATATCTGGCTTAAAACATGTATCTATTTTATAGTTTCTCATTATTTCTTCTTTACTTTCCCAGAAACCTGTTGCAAGTCCTGCAAGATATGCTGCTCCTAAAGCTGTTGATTCTGTTATTTTAGGTCTTTTTACTTCTACATTTAATATATCTGATTGAAACTGCATTAAAAAATTATTTACAACTGCTCCTCCATCTACTTTTAGATCTTTTAGTGAAATATTAGAATCCTCTTCCATTGCTTTTAGTACATCTTTTGTTTGATATGCAATTGACTCTAAGGTAGCTCTTACTATGTGTTCTGACTTACTTCCTCTTGTTAGACCAACTATAGATCCTCTTGCATACATATCCCAGTAAGGTGCTCCTAGACCTGTAAATGCTGGTACAACATAAACTCCATTACTATCTTCTACACTTTTAGCTATTATTTCTGATTCATCTGCTGTTCTAATTATTTTTAACTCATCTCTTAGCCACTGAACAGCTGCTCCTGCTACAAATATACTTCCTTCTAAAGCATATTCTATTTCTCCATCAATTCCCCATGCTATTGTAGTTAGAAGTCCATTGTCTGAATTAACTTTCTTGCTTCCTGTATTCATTAGCATGAAACAACCTGTTCCATATGTATTTTTAGCCATACCTTCATTAAAACAAGTCTGACCAAAAAGTGCTGCTTGTTGATCTCCTGCTATTCCTGCTATAGCTATTTTGCATGGTCCTATCATTCCCTTTTCAGTATAACCATAAATTTCCGATGAGTTTTTAACCTCCGGAAGAATATTCTTAGGTATGTTTAGTTCTTTTAAAATTTTTTCATCCCAACAAAGTTTATTTATATCATAAAGCATAGTTCTTGATGCATTGGAATAATCTGTAACATGTACTCTTCCTCTAGTTAGATTATATATTAGCCATGTATCAACTGTACCAAAAAGAATCTCACCTTTTTCAGCTTTCTCTCTTACTCCATCTACATTGTCTAAAATCCACTTTATCTTTGTTGCAGAAAAATATGCATCAACTAAGAGCCCAGTTGTCTCTTTTATATATTTTTCCATATTATTTTCTTTTAATTTTTCTACCATATCTGCCGTTCTTCTACACTGCCAAACTATTGCATTATATATTGGCTTTCCAGTATTTTTATCCCAAAGTATAGTAGTCTCT
>CAYPYI010000048.1:9157-10563 GCA_964415085.1 uncultured Tissierellaceae bacterium | reverse complement strand
TGCCAGCAATAATGGCTTTTGGAACTTTAGGTTTAATTTTAGCTGAAAATACACCTATATTTGAATGGATGGGAGTTCCATTCATTCCAGTATTAAAAATACTACAAATACCATACCCAGTTGAAGTATCTAAAACTATTATGGTTGGATTTGCAGATATGTTTTTACCTTCAGTTATAGGTTCAACAATACCTAGCGAGCTATCTAGATTTGTTATAGCAACTTTATCAGTAACTCAACTTATATATTTATCAGAAACAGGTGCAGTTATATTGGGATCAAAAATAGATATTTCACCAATTGATTTGCTTGTTATATATATTGAAAGAACATTAATTACATTACCAGTTATAGCATTGGTAGCACATATATTTTCTTAAAAAGAATGAGCACAAGATTTATAATATCTTGTGCTCATTTATATATATTTTTATAATTTTAAGAGTCTAGTCCATTATTACAACAGGTTTTATTAAGTCTCTTGGTTTATCTTTCATTAAGAGTAAGGCTTCTTCAAGTTCATCCATCCCATGGAATCTATGAGTTACTAGAGGACTAACATCTAATTTTCCAGTTTGAATTAATCTAGCCATTTTCTCCATTTTCATTCTTCCACCAGGAGTTAAACCTCCTACAATTTTTTTATGTCCCATTCCGTTGCCCCATGGAAGTCTAGGTATTTCAATAAAGTCTCCTTCACCAAGATAGTTTACATTACTAACTACCCCGCCTGGTCTAACCATTCTTATTGCAGCATCAAAGGTGGAAGAATCTCCGCCAGCAACAATAACTCTATCAACGCCTTCATTATTAGTAAGTGCTAAAATTTGATCTGCAAGATCTCCATCTTTATAGCTAATTATATCAGTAGCTCCATATCCTTTAGCAGCTTCGATACAATTTTCTCTAGTACCAACACCAAATATTCTAGATGCACCTCTTAAATTTGCACCAGCAACTGACATAAGTCCAACAGGTCCTATTCCTATAACGCAAACAGTATCCCCAAATTCTATTTCAGCCATTTCTGCACCATGGAATCCTGTAACAACCATATCTGGAATCATTACAGCATCAACAGGATCAACTCCTTCAGGTAATATAGCTAAGTTAGCGTCGGCTTCGTTTACATGAAAGTATTCTGCGAACACTCCATCTTTGAAATTAGAAAATTTCCATCCACCAAGCATACCATCTGAATGTTGAGGATATCCTAATTGAGCTGGTATAGATCCCCAATCTGGAGTAATTGCTGGTACTATTACTTTATCACCAGGTTTTATAGTTTTAACTTCAGATCCTACTTCAACAACTTCACCAACAGCTTCATGACCTAACATCATATCTGTTCTTTCACCCATAGCACCTGCCCATACTGTATGTACATCTGATGTACATGGAGCAAC
>CAYPYI010000048.1:0-9057 GCA_964415085.1 uncultured Tissierellaceae bacterium | reverse complement strand
TTTCACCCATAGCACCTGCCCATACTGTATGTACATCTGATGTACATGGAGCAACAACTATTGGTTTACAAATCGCATCATTTGGTCCACATACTGGTCTTTCTTTTTCAATATATCCTATTTTACCTATTCCTAACATTGCTAATCCTCTCATAAAGCACCTCCATAAAATTATAAAGTCTAGTTATTCTTTCTTTTAAAATTTAATTAGATACTACACATATATAATAGGCTATCGTTAAAAAAATATCAATAACAATGTTTAAAATTTAACGATAAGTTTAATAAATGTGTTAAAGTAGGTTTATAAGAAGATATAACTATATAAGAAAATATTTTAGCTAACTATAATTACTTATAGTCACTATAAACATATATTATTATAAATAATAAAAAATAAGTAATTAATTTATAAGTGGGTATAATAATATTATAATAAGTTTAAGGAGAGAATAAATGAATATAAATCAAGATAGCATAAAAGAATTTTCAAAATTGGGACAAGAATTATTAAAGATATCTAACTTAGGAAAAAATTTAAATGAAGATGATATTAAAAATAAACCTATAGAAGATGTAGGCTTTAACATTACTAATTTTACAGATATGGCTAATATAGGGAAAAAATTAAATGATATTTCTAAATTAACCTCAGTATTAAAAAGCTTAGGTATTAGTCAAGAGATGATAAATAAGGGTATCAAATTAGCTAGTAAATTGATAGATATATCGTCTAAAGGAGAAAAATCTTTAAAAAACAATGATAAGAGTAGCTTAAGTGATATAGGTTTAAATATGCAGATGTTTAATGATTTATCTAAAGCGGCAAGTACTTTCAATGATATCCCGGGTGCAAAAAATATAATGGATACATTGACAGGTGGCGATGGTAAAATTGATGCAGAAGATGTAATTAGTGGTATAAGTAATATGTTTAAAAAGATAAGATAATTCATATAAAAATAATATAGGCTGTTTATAACTAATTGTTAGTTATAAACAGCCTTTTAAATAGGTTATAAAGAGAAAAGGGTTTTATTATTAGATAATATAATTATAACCTTGTTAGAAAATTAATTTATATAAGAAACTCTGCGCCTTTAATTCCAGCATAGCCAGTAATTATCATTGCAATTAATAGTCCTAAAAATAAATAAAGAGCACTTTTAGATCCTGTATCTGCAACATCATCAGCAGTTTCTTTTATATCTTCTTTTAATTCCTCAGCTTCTACCGATAGTTTATCAATTTCTTCTTTAGCCTGCTCAATAGATTCATAAGCTTTTTCGGTAGCTATAGTATATTCATTATAAATATTTTCAACAGCAATATCAGCTTCTTCTTTTGTAAGTTCTGTATTTTTACTTACAGCATTTGAGATAGTATCTTTATCAATAGAATCTGTAATAGATTCCATCTTGCTTTCTAAAGAGCTACCTAGGGCTTCAATCTCTGATTTAAAACTATCTGGATTTAATAATATGTTTTTAGCACTAGCAGCTATCTCATTCTTACTATCTTCAAGTTGTTTTTCTAAATATCCAGGCTGTAATTCCTTTACCTCAGTGTCTTTTAGTACTTTTGTAATTTCATCTTCTAATTTATTTGTATCAATATTTAAAATTTCATTAGAAGCATTTTCAATGGCTTCATGAAGAGCATCGCCAGATTTTGTAACAATTTTGGTACTTCCTTTAGTGATTCCACTGGCAGCTTCGGATATTATGGTACCAGTTCCTTTTAGGACTCCTCCAATTGTGTTAGTCACTAAAAAGGCAATAATTACTACACCAACTACCCAAGTCATAAATCCATGTAGAAAACCTGCTTTATTAGCAACTAGTCCTGAAATAAATCCACCAGCACTAAATGAGATAATTAATGCAACTATTGTCCATATGGTTACATTTGTTCCCACATTATTTAATGGATTTTCAGATAATGGATTAAAGGTCGTAAGTCCTATAGAAAATCCTATAAGAGATAGTGTAAGAAAAACTGCTGTAAAAGTAAACAATCCAGCAATAACACCACTCCATGCTAATCTCTTACCATCTAGATCTGTTCCACCAAAAAATTTATATTTCCAATTATTATTATTCATTGAATCCTCCTTATAGATATTAATTACTATCTATTCCAATATCTTCTAGTTTTAAAGCTCTCTAAAATATTCTTATCTTCTAATACGACACCATCTTTACCAATAAAACTTTCATCTATATGTGTTTTATCACAATATATTATTGGCTTTTTATGATCATATGCATCCTTTATGAAGTTTTTGAGCATAGGAACATATTCTTTATTTATCTTTTTAGTACTTATTATATAAACCGCATCATAAAGTACAGAATCCTCTGAATGATAAGTTCCTTTAGCCTTATTTTCTTTTAAGTTTTCAATTTCTCCAATTTCATTAGCTATAAAAGTTAAATAGCTATTTTGATTTTCTAGTTCATCTAAATATTTTTTACTTTCATCACTTATATGAACATCTAAATCATCGATTAGAACAGCGATTTTAAAAGTTTCTAAAGATGTTTCATCGTCTATAATACTTAAGTTACTTTTTTCAACAGATTTCCCTTCATAAGAGTATTCCTTTTTAATATTTCCTATATCATCATTAACTATCCCTTTATCCTCTATTGGTAAATTAAAATATTCAGATAACTCTTTTGAAATAGTGGTATTTATCTTATCAAAAGTATTAATAACATTTTGCCTTACTAGATTAGATTTTACCTTTGATAATTCAAATTTAACAGCTTCAATTAAATGTTTTTGTTCTATTTTACTTAATGAGTTAAAATATAATTTAGGTTGTGTAAAATAGTCTAAAAATTTATTAGGTCGACCATAATTTACGTGTCCATCATAATCATAGTATTCATGATGATATCCATTTTCTTTATCTGGACTTGGATTATTATCATTTCTAGCATTATTTGTATAATTAACTTTATTAGTATTAACATGGGTAGTAAATAGACCATCACGCTGATTATTTGTAACTTTGTTAAGTGGCATATTTATAGGAATATTTTCAAAATTAGGTCCACCTAATCTATATACATGTGCATCAGCATATGAGAAAATTCTACCTTGTAGCAGTGGATCATTACTAAAAGTTATACCTGGGACTAAGTTTGCAGGAGAAAAAGCTACCTGTTCAGTCTCAGCAAAGAAATTATCTACATTTTTATTTAATGTAATAGTACCTACTTTTGTTTTTGGAACTATTTCCTCTGGCCATAATTTAGTTGGATCTAATATATCAAAGTCAAATATAAATTCATCTTTTTCTTCTAATATTTGTACATACATATCCCATTTAGGATAGTTACTTTTTTCTATAGCTTCATATAAATCTTTTCTATGAAAATCAGGGTCTTTACCAGCTATTTTTTGCGCTTCATCCCATACTAATGAATGAACTCCTAGTTGAGGAGTAAAATGATATTTTATAAAGTAAGTCTCATTTTTTTCATTAATCCATTTAAAAGAGTGTACTCCAAATCCTTCCATAGTTCTATAACTTCTAGGAATACCTCTATCACTCATCGCCCACATAACAGCATGCATAGCTTCTTCATTATTAGAAATAAAATCCCAAAATGAATCGTGAGCAGTTTGACCTTGTGGTACCTCTGTATCAGGTTCAGGTTTTACAGCGTGGATAAAATCAGGAAATTTAATAGCATCTTGTATGAAGAAAACAGGAAAACTAATACCTGGAATATCATAATTTCCATCCTCTGTATAAAACTTTATTGCCATACCCCTAGCATCTCTTACAGTATCAGGTGATCCGCGGAATCCCTGTACAGTTGAAAATCTAATAAAAACTGGAGTTATCGAGCCCTTTTCTTGTAAGAATTTTGCTGAAGTATAATCTTTCATTGATTTTTCTACTTCGAAAATTCCATGTGCGCCTGTACCACGAGCATGTACGACTCTTTCAGGTATCCTCTCTCTATCAAAATGTCTAAGTTTTTCTTGAAAATGGAAATCTTGTAATAAGGATGGTCCTCTGTCAGATGCTCTTAAAGTAAAATTATCTTCACTTACATTTACTCCTTGATTTGTTGTGATATTCTTTTCTTTCGAATTTGTTTGATAATTTTTCATTTGATCAAGCTTTTTATTTTTACTCATATATCCTCCTTTATAGATTATATTTACTTTTCTTCCATATTTAACTTATCCCCAGTAGATAGTATGCTAAACAAATTTTCAATGTCAAACTGTGTATTTAACAAGTTTATAGCATTACTTGATAGATAATATTACATTTGAATTTTTTTAAAAATGTATGAATGTCTTTATTTGTTAGCTTAAATATATAAATACAACAATAAAAAAAAGTAATAAGATATTTTTATACATATTTTTTAAATAAAAAAATATTATTAAAATAAATCATAAATAGAATTAAAAAATAAATATAATGATTATACTTTTCAAGATAACTAAAATATGTAATAATGTGATAACATGTATTGATAGTAAAAATATATTATGAAAGTAGTGGAGAAATGGAATATATAATAGCATTAATACCAGCTCTTGCTTGGGGGCTTATTGGTATAATAGCAAAAAAAGCTGGTGGTAAACCTGAGCAGCAAACAATAGGATCATTAGTAGGATTTTTATTTTTTGCAGTTATAATGCATTTATTAACAAGACCTGATATTAATAGACAAATTATTATTGTTGGTTTTATAAGTGGATCTTGTTTAGCTATGGCAAACTTTGGTCAGTTTGATGCAATGGAAGAATTAGGTGTATCTAGAACAGTACCGTTAGTAGCAGCAGGGCAGCTAGTTTTAAATAGTTTGGTAGCCGCAATCTTATTCAAGGAGTGGACAAGTTTATCTGAGTGGTTTTTTGGAGTTATAGCATTGATAATTATAATAATAGGAGCCAAACTTACAAGCTTTCAGGATAGTAATATTGATTATGAAAATGAAAAAGTATATACGCATAAAGGGTTAAAAGGGGTTTTAATTTGTGTAGTAGCAGGATCGTTATATTCAATAGTTCCTAAAGCATATCAATATTATTTTATAGAAAATATAAAAAATGATTATGTATACGCTCTAATGCTACCACAAGCAATAGGTGGGATTGTACTTGGAAGTATAATATATAGATTGAAAATAAAAAAATCTGTTCTACAGGAGTTAACTTCAAAGTATATGTGGAGAAATACATTAACTGGACTTTCATGGTCTGTGGGTAATTTATTTTTATTAATATCATCAACTAGCAGTATAGGGCTAGCAGTAGCATTTACTTTATCTCAGTTAAATATTATAGTAGGTGGATTATTGGGCAGTTTAATTTTAAAGGAAGAAAAAACTAAAAAAGAAATGAGATTTTTCTTATTAGGAATAATATTAGTTTTAACAGGAGCAATTATTTCAACAAAGATATAAAAGGATTTTATACAAAAGAAAATATCCAATAAAGCAAGATTTTTCACATAGAAGCTTTATTGGATATATTTTATTGTAATTTAAATTTTTATTAAAAGTTTTATATTTTTTACAAAGAATGTTTTGTATGATATTTATTGGAAACATTTTTTTCTTCTATTGATACTACATAGTTCCATAAATAAATTGAGATAAAAAGGGTCAATATCTCACTAATAGGAACACTAAGCCAAAGCATGTTAGGATTAGAAAATTTATTTAATATTAATAAAGATGGTACTAAAAATATAAAAGATCTAGAGAAAGATATTATAATTGATGGTATTATATTTTGCTTAGCCTCAAAAATTGAAGCAGTTATAATATTAACACCTGTTATTGATAAAGTTATAAAAAATAAGTTTATAGCTTTTTTAGTAAGTTCAATAACTTCTATATTACCTGAATCAATAAATATTGGGATAATTATAGATTTAAGTGGCAATAGTAAAATATATCCCAAAATCCCTAATAGTATAGATAACTTTAAACAAAAGGAATATATTAAATGGATATTATCATATTTCTTTTGTCCATAATAAAGACTAATAAGTGGCTGTGTTCCCTGTCCAATTCCTAGATATATAGAAAGCATTATAAGATTTATATATCCAATTACTCCAAATGCTGCTAAACCATTTTCTTTAAATCTCATAGCTATAAAAATATTTAAAAAGAATGTCATAAGCCCTAGAGAAAATTCTATTGCAAAAGAAGGAAGTCCTCCAATTAAAATATCTTTTAATTTACTGGCTTTAATTTCTGTTTTTTCAATATATAAATCTCCGTTTTTACTTAAAAAGTGTGGGAGTAGTATTAAAATTCCTATAATTGGTCCTAGCCCTGTTGCTATGGCCGCACCTTTAATTCCCATATTTAATGGACCCATAAATATATAATCTAAAATAATATTTAATATAGCACCTATGATTTGACCTAGCATAGCAAGCTTTGGTTTGTCATCATTTCTAATCCAAGTTCCAAGAGCATAGTTAAGCATAAAAAAAGGAATAAATATAGTAAAATAGATAAAGTATTCTCTAGTCTCATCAAAAATATCTGCAGTTGCACCTAATAATTTTACTATTTGTTTGTTAAATAATAAGAATATGAAGGTTATAAATAGTGACATAAATATAGCTAGCAAAAGTCCATGATTAAAGTAATTACGTGATTCTTTTAAATCATCTTGTCCTTTAAATGATGAAATATAGACTCCACCACCTATAGATATCATAAGACTTAAAGCTATTAAAATCTCAACAATAGGTACTACTAAAGTAACAGCAGCTAAAGAGTTACTCCCTAAAATATTTGATACAAAAATCCCATCTATTATTATATAGAGTGAGTTAAATAATAAACCTATAACTCCTGGTGCTATAAGTTTTAATAATTTCTTTTGGTTTTCTAACATAAAAATCCTCCTATAATTATTTGTAAATTTGCCATAAAAAAAGCTAGGCCTTTGCTGTGAACAAAGGCCTAGCTTCACATATAATATATATCCCCGGCGGGTTAATTCTATCAGTATATAATATATAAAAAAATATAATAAGTCAAGTTTACTAATAAAAATATTATGAAATGATAAAATTGGGGTAATATATAAATCATAGGAGTATATGTATATTTGATATTTTTAGGGGGGAGGGAATATGAAACTGAAAGAGGATTTCTATAGTAGGGATACTTTATATGTTGCAGAGAATTTATTAGGTAAAGTGCTTGTTAGAAAAAAAGATGAAGAAGTATTTAAAGGAATAATAGTTGAAACTGAAGCGTATCTAGGAATAAAGGATAAGGCAAGCCATTCTTATAATAATAGAAGAACAAAAAGAACTGAGACCATGTATAAAAAAGCAGGTACCATTTATATATTCTTGATATATGGTATACATTATTTGCTAAATATAGTAACAAGAGAGATAGAAATACCTGAAGCAGTTTTAATAAGGGCAGTTGAACCAATATCATCTTTAGATAAGATAGCACTTAACCGATATAATAAGCTTTATAATGATTTAAGTATTTATCAAAAAAACAATATGACAAATGGACCAGGAAAACTTACAAAAGCTTTTGATATTGATTATAGATTTGATGGTTTAGATTTATTTGGGGAAAATATTTATATAGAAGATCTAAATTATAAGGATTTTGAAATTATAAAAGATAAAAGAATAGGAATTGATTATTCTGAAGAAGCGGTAGATTATAAATATCGATTTTTTATTAAAAATAATAGGTATGTATCGAAAAGGGGAGGATGATTATGAAAATATTATATAGAGAATTAAAAGAAGATGAGTTGTCTAGTCTTAAAGAAATTGATAGAAGACAAGAAATCACTAAAGAATATGTTTTAGATAATAAAATATTATCACTTAGAAATAAAACTATAAATATTGAAAAATGGAATGAACAAGATTTATTAGATTATACAAATAGATTAAAGGATATATATAACAGCGGTGGCTTTGTATATGGTGCATTTGTAAATAGAGATAATCTTGTTGGATTAATAGCAGTTGATTATAGATTCTTAGATAAAGAAAAAGAATATATAAATTTAGATTTATTATATATTTCTTATGGATATAGACATTGTGGTATAGGAACAACACTTGTAAAAAAAGCATTAAGAGAAGCAAAAAATACAGATGCAAAATATCTATATATTTCAAGTAGTAACTTCAAGGAAACTGTAGATTTTTATATTGGACTTGGTGGAGAAATTACTAAGCCCATAGAAAAAATGTATAAATTAGAGCCTTATGATATTCATATGAGAATAGATTTAAAAAAATAGATTAGAAATTAAATATAAACAGACAATTTAATTTGCTTGGATATTGAAACTATAGTTTTTTAGAATTTGTAGGAGGTAAGAAATGAATAAAAAAAATATTTCTAAAGTTACTTTTATTCTATCAGTAGTATTTATAGTGATAGGCTATATATTACCATATAATAGTTTAGAATTTATATTTGGTCAAGGGTTAAGACCTTTAGGAGTTGTTAGTCTTTACATTAATCCTATATTAGGCCTTATTGGTGTTTTATATAGTGTAATTAATAAGCAGTGGATATTTTTAGTATTAAATATAATATCAATATTTAGTTTTTTTATAATTATGTATGTAGGTTATGCTGTTTAATAAAAAATCCTTATTTAAGGGTTATATGTATAAATACTTATGAAATAAATATGCGTACATGTGCTATTATATATGTAAGTGTATTTAATTAAGTTAGGAAGTGATTGTATGGAAGAAGCTATAGATAAAATTGGTGACTTTGTTAGGATTTCTGATGTAGAACGTGGAAAAAAATATTTTTGCCCATATTGCAATGAATTAGTTGTTATTAATTCTGGCTTATATAAAACACCATATTTTTCACATTCACCTATAAAGAATAGAACACCTATTCAAAGATCATGTCCCAACTATGTAGAGGGAAAAGGTTATTCAAAAGTGGAGGACGAATTAGAAATAGTATATATAAATAATGGCGGAGTTCCTATTTATTTAACAAGAGTTAATTCGGATTTTGAATTAAGAGCATATTT
>CAYPYI010000047.1:5567-10610 GCA_964415085.1 uncultured Tissierellaceae bacterium | reverse complement strand
CTTTTTTTATCAATCTATTTAAAGAAAACTTTTTATTTTTCTTACTAGCAAGAGCCAGGTTTTCCTTTATAGTCAAAGAAGGAGATACTCCCATAGATGGATCTTGGAAAACCCTAGAGATATATTTAGATCTTTTCTCTTCTGGTAAAGATTCAATGTTTATACCATCAAGATTTATAATACCACCATCTACATTTGTAGATCCGGCTATAATGTTTAAAAGTGTACTTTTACCACATCCATTAGGACCTATTATAGCAGTACATTTATTCTCTTCTATTTCAAGATTAAAACCATCAAAAATTATTATTTCATTTTCTGTATTCTTATTAAAACTTTTTTGTAAATTATTAATTGTTAAAATGGCTCTTCACCCCTTTATCTTTTTTATTCATAAATTCTGGTAATAGGTTGTTGTAGGCTATAAATATTATAACTATACTTGCATTAACAAGATTTAAATCATCTGGATTTAATCCTAAGTCTATAGCGATACTTCCTATTGATTGATAGATTAAAGCTCCTATAATAGCTCTTGTTGTATTTTTAAGTGATAGATTTTTTTTGAATATTGTGTCTCCTATAATTATTGAAGCAAGTGCAACTACAATAATTGATCCACCCATAGTGATATCAGCAAATCCATTATATTGAGCCATTAGTGCTCCACTTGTTGCTATAAGACCATTAGCTATCATAAATCCTAATATCTTATACTTATTACTATTTTCTCCTAAAGATCTTGTTAAATGCTCATTATCACCAGTAGCAATTAAAAGATATCCTATTTCAGTTTTTAAAAATAAATCAAGAAGAATCTTAACTAAAAGAACAATAACAATAAGTATTAATATTTTAGGTCCCAGGTCAAAAATCAAGTCTTCATTAAAGATTGATATATTAGGCTGCCCTGCAACTTTTAAATTTACTGAATATAGGATTGTCATAGTTAAAATACCAGCTAAAATAGGTTGTATTTTAAGCTTTATAAAAAGTGTTGCTGTTAAAAGCCCTGCAAATGAACCAAATATAAAAGCAAATAAAGTTGCAATAATAGGGTTTACTCCAAGTTGTAAAAATTTAATAAATATAAATGCGCCAAAAGGAAAAGTTCCCTCTACGGATAAATCTGGTATATCTAAAAGTTTATAAGTGATAAATACTCCTAGAGCAAGAACTGAAAAAATCAGCCCCTGTTCTAAAGTAGTAATAATAAGTGAATTCATTTTATTCCTCCATTAATCTATAATTAAAATATTTTCATCAAAACTTAAATCTATATCTAAGTTTAATTTTTCAAGTGTGTTTTTATTTATTACTGTTTGTATATTTTTTGATTTTTCAACTGGTAAAGAAGATATATCTTTTCCATTTACTAAAATTTCTTTTGCCATATTAGCACTTTGAGATCCTAAATCTTTATAATTAATTCCTTTTGTAAAAAGTATACCTCCATCAACATGTGCTTTCTCAGCTCCGAGTGTAAGGATATTGTTATTTATAGCTTTTTGAGATATAACCTGAATACTTGATGCAATCATATTATCAGTAGGTGTGTATATAGCATCTACTTTTTTCATTAAAGAATCACAAGCTTTAGGTATTTCATTTATATTATTAACACCCATAGTCTGTAAGGATAGTCCTAGTTCATCACAAACAGCCTGAATTTGTTCAACTTGAACCTTACTGTTTAATTCACTAGTGTTATATATTACTCCAATATCTTTAATATCTTCTTTAATATTAATTAATAGTTCAAATTGCTCTTTTATAGGAGCTTCATCTGAAGTTCCAGAGAAGTTAGTATTTGGTTTTTCAAAGCTATCAACAATTTCACTTGATACAGGATCTGTGATAGCTGTAAAAATTACAGGAATATCTGTATCTATATTTTTAAGACTTTGTGCTACAGGTGTTGATATTGCAAATATTAAATCAACTTTATCTCTTACCATTTTTTGAGCGATAGTAGTAATATTAGGAATATTACCTTGTGCATTTTGGTAGATTATCTCTACATCTAAATCTTTAATTTCTTCTTCAAATCCAACTCTAGCATCATCAAGTGCGGGATGTTGTGTAAGTTGTATAATTCCAACTCTAAGTTTTCCACTTTCTTCTGATTTACTATCTACACTACATGATGTAAGTAGAAGTGATAATAAAATTAATATAATTACTGATTTTCTTTTTAAAAATTTCATTTTCTATTCCTCCTAAAAGTTTTATTTTAGGACGATTGAATGTAACACTTAAAAAAGGGTTAAAAAAAATCTCTCATCCAAGTAAAGTAGCATAGCTACATTACTGGGACGAAAGATATAATCTCCGCGGTACCACCCAAATTATGATAAAAGTCATCACTCAATCAGACCTAACAGTCCTATCCCTTATAACGATGGGCTTTCGTATTCACCTACTCGGTAATCCTTTTAGCGAATAAGCTCAGAAGTGTATATATCATGCCTTCTTAATATTGGATTTCACCATCCCCAACTCTCTGTGTTTAAAAATAACATGTTTCTCTTCGTCGTAGCTTTTTAATTTTCTAATGATTATCATAATAGTACCATTTTAATGTAATGTCAACTACTATTTTAAAAATAATATTTAATTGTTTTTAAAGATTTCTTTATCCTTGTCTATATCTAGCTGTTCTAACGTGTTAAAGTTTATTACTAAATTTTGTTTGTCAGAAAGATAAACAGGCATTTTAGAAATATCTTTATTATTAATTAAAACATCTATAGCAATATCTCCTGTTTGTTTTCCTAAGTCATAATAACTATGACTTTTTGTAATTAATACTCCGCCATTTACTTGTGATTCTTCAGCACATACTGATATCATATTATTTTCAATTAATATATTGGATACAACATCAACTGCAGAAGCAGTAAGATTATCACTTAGAATGTACATAGCATCAACTTTTTTTACTAAAGATTTTAATCCCTTGTTTAAATCATTAATATTATTTATTCCTACAACTTTAACATCTAAATTTAAACTTGGGGCAAGTTTTTTAACTTCTTCAACTTGGATGATAGAATTTTGTTCACTAGTATTATGAATGATTCCTATTGTCTTTATATTTTCATCAATTTCTCTAAACATCTTAAGCTGTTCTAAAACATCAGCTTTATCAGAAGTACCAGTTACATTTGTACCTACTTCATCCCAACTATTAACAATTCCAGCATCTAATGGATCTGTTACAGCACTAAATAAAATTGGAATCTCACTTGTAACTTGTCTGGCACTTTGCGCAGCAGGAGTTCCTATTGCGTAAATTAAATCAACTTTATCAGAAACAAATTTCTGGTTTATTTTCATTGTATTTGAAATGTCACCATGAGCATTTTGGTAGTGAATATTTGCATCAATTCCCTTTTCTTCTATCCTATCAATAAAACCTACTCTAGCATCATCTAATGCAGGATGTTCAACATATTGAATAATACCAATATTAAGTTTTGAACTATCTAAATCTTTTCCATTTGAACTACAAGATTGTAAACCAATAACTAAAATTAAAATAATTAATAAATAACTTAAATTCTTTTTCATAATAATACCTCCTATTTAATTTAAAAATAAAAAAAACTTCCGTCTCTATAAGAATAATCTTATAGGGACGAAAGTTTAATATTCCGCGTTACCACCCATGTTATGACAAAGTCATCACTCAATCAGACCTAACAGTCTTATCCCTTATAACGATGGGCTTTCGGATTCGCCTACTTGAACAGTCTTTTAGCAAATCTGCTTAGGAGTGAATATTACATATCTAGTTAATGTTGGATTTCACCATTCCCAACTCTCTAAAAATAACATCAATATCTTTTTCTCCATCAACGCATTTAATCTTTTTGTTTATTGTTATTAATCATAAGGGGAAATTAAAAAAATGTCAAGAACTTTTTTAAAATTGACTTTACTTTATTAAATTATATAATTAAAACTAAGAGAACAAAGGAGGATTTTAATGGAAAAATTACTAACTATAGCAGGTTCAGATTGTAGTGGAGGAGCTGGTATACAGGCAGATATGAAAACATTTATAGCGCACAATACTTATGCTATGAGTGTTATAACTGCAATTACAGTTCAAAATACCTTAGGAGTAGTAGGGGTACAAGAAATTGATAAAGAAATTGTTAAAGGACAAATTGATGCAGTATTTCAAGATATAAGGCCAGATGCAGTAAAGGTAGGTATGGTTTCAAATAGTGAGATAATAAAGACAATTGTAGAGAGATTAAAGTTCTATAAGGCTGAAAATATTGTAGTAGATCCCGTAATGGTTTCAACAAGTGGAAGCTCTTTAATGAATAAAGATGCAAAAAAAGCATTAATAGAAGAATTACTACCTATAGCAAGTGTTATAACACCTAATATACCTGAAGCAGAAGTTCTAAGTGGAATTAAAATAAATGATAAAGAAGATATGATAAAAGCAGCAGAGATTATTGCGGAAAATTTGAATACATATATATTAATAAAGGGGGGTCATTTAAAAACTAGCGCAGATGATTTACTTTATAAAAATGGAGAATACATATTTATACAAGGCGATAGAATAAACAATGAAAATACTCATGGAACTGGATGTACTTTATCTTCTGCAATAGCATCCAACCTTGCAAAGGGTTATAATATGGAAGAATCGATAAGAAATAGCAAAGATTATATAACTGGAGCAATTAAGGAAAACTTTGATTTGGGAAGAGGAAGAGGCCCTTTAAATCATTTATATAATTTAAAATTTAATGACTAACTATAGCACTTTGTGGTACAATAATTAATTAGGTTATAATAACTTAATGAGTATATTTAAGGAGAGTTAAAAATGAAAGATAATAAAGATATTGTTTATATAATGGGTCATAAGAATCCTGATTCAGACTCAATATGTGCTGCAATAGCTTATGCAGATTATAAAAACAGTAGTTCAGATGTACATGCAGTACCAGTAAGACTTGGAAATATAAGTAGAGAAACACAGTTTATATTAGATTATTTTAATGCTGAAAAGCC
>CAYPYI010000047.1:0-5467 GCA_964415085.1 uncultured Tissierellaceae bacterium | reverse complement strand
GAAATATAAGTAGAGAAACACAGTTTATATTAGATTATTTTAATGCTGAAAAGCCTGAATTAATTAAAACTGTAAGACAAAGTGTAGAAGATTTAACATTTGATAATATAGCACCAATTAGTTCTAATATATCTTTAAGAACAGCTTTAAATATTATGAATATGAATAATATTCATAGCTTACCTGTTGTTGATGATAATGAACATTTAAAAGGGATAGTTACAGTATCAGATATAATTCAAAGTTATATTGATGTATGGAATAATAAAGTATTAAATGATGGAAAAGCTACAATTGAAAATATTATAGATACTCTATCAGCTAAACAGTTATATTTATCAAAAAGTAAAAATGAATTTAATGGAAAACTTTTAGTTCTTGCTATGGAACCGGAATCACTAAGAGAGTATATAGAAAATGATGATATCGTAATATGTGGAGATAGAAAAGATATTCAACTTGAAGCTTTAGAACATGAAATATCATTAATGATAGTTACTGGAGATAATGAAGTCGATGAAGAAGTAATAGAAAAAGTTAAAAGTAGGGATATAACTTTAATACTAACACCACATGATACTTTTACAGCATCAAGACTTATTACACAGAGTGTTTCAGTTAAACATGTAATGACTAATGATGAAATTATATATTTCTCACTAGATGATTTAGTAAATGATATAAGACAACAAATGAGTGAGACAAGATTTAGAAGTTATCCAGTAGTAGATCATGATAATACAGTTATTGGATCTATTTCAAGATATCATTTAATTTCAAGTATGAAGAAAAAAGTAATTTTAGTAGACCATAACGAAAGAAGTCAATCAGTTGATGGACTTGAAGAGGCAGAAATTATGGAGATTATAGATCACCATAGAGTTGCTGATGTATACACAGGTTCACCAATTTACTTTAGAAATGAACCTGTTGGAAGTACTTGTACAATAATAGGATCTATTATGTTTGAGACAGGAAGAATTCCATCTAAAAAAATAGCTGGAATATTGGCCGCTGGAATTATATCAGATACCTTACTTTTAAGATCTCCAACTTCAACTTCTAAAGATAAAGTAATGCTAGAAAGATTATCAAAAATAGCAGACTTAGATGTTGAAACTTTTGCAGAGGAAATGTTTAAAGAAGGAACAAGTTTAACAGGCAGAACTCCAGAAGAGCTTTTAACACAAGACTTTAAAGAATTTGCTATAAAAAATAATAAAGTAGGTATAGCTCAGGTTTACACAATGAACTCAGATAGCTTAGTAGATTTAAAAGAAGAGTTAATAGAGACAATGGAGAAAAGATGTGAAGATAAAAATTACTCTGTTTATTTACTTATGTTAACTAATATATTTACTCAAGGATCTGAAATGATTGTAGCTGGTAGAGATAAGGAACATATGGCTCGAGCATTTGGTAAAGAATTAGAAAAAGATTCTTTCTATGTTGATGGTGTCTTATCAAGAAAAAAACAAGTAGTGCCACCAATTACAACATATTTCACAAATTTAGAAAAGATGATTTAATTTAATATTAATTAAAATAAAAAAGCTGATTTAAACATTTGTTTAAATCAGCTTATATTTTTATTTTTTATTATTTAACTAAATTAAATAATGTTTTAACATGAACTCCTGAAGCACCTTGTGGTAAATATTTTTTGCCACTAGATAAATAAGAAGTTCCAGCTATATCTAAGTGAACCCAAGGAGTATCTTCTACAAAGTTTTCAAGGAATAAACCTGCAGTTATAGTTCCAGCACCTCTACCTTTAGTATTAGTGTTAGCCATATCAGCATAATCAGATTTAAACATATCTTTATACTCATCATATGATGGTAATTGCCAGATAGGTTCTCCTGCTAGTTTAGAAGCTTCTATAACATCATTCATTAATTCATCATTATTAGTAATAGCTCCTGTTGTTATATCAGCAAAAGCCATAATACATGCTCCTGTTAAAGTAGCAAGATCTATTATTTTATCAGCTTTAATTTCTTTTACTGTATACCATAAAGCATCAGCTAATGTTAATCTACCTTCAGCATCAGTATTTAAAACTTCAATAGTTTTTCCAGCCATAGAACCGATTATATCTCCTGGTTTATATGCTTTTCCATCTACTAAGTTTTCACAAGCAGCTACAACTCCAACAACATTTCTTTTAACTTTTCCTTTAGCAATAGCTCTTAAAGCTCCAATTACTGTACCAGAACCTGCCATATCAGTATACATAGTGTCCATACTAGTTGAAGGTTTTAAAGAATATCCACCTGAATCATAAGTTAACCCTTTACCAACTAGAGCTATTTTTTCATCTGAAGATGGATCTCCATTATAAGTCATAACAATAAACTTAGGTTCTTTATCTGAGCCATGAGCAACAGCAAGGAAAGCCTCCATGTTCATTTTTTTAATTTCTTCTAGTCCAAAAACTTCAACTTCAACGCCAACTGGCTCTAAATATTCAACAGCTTTGTTTGCTAATACTTCAGGGTACATATTAATTGCTCTTTCATTTACTAATTCTCTAGTAATTTCAATACCTTCAAATACAATTTCAGCTTCAGTAATAGCATCCTTAGCTACTTTTTCATCTGAAACTTCAAAGTATACATTTTCTATTGTAGGGTTGAACTTTTTATTACTTAAATACTTATCAAAAACTGATGTGGATTGTAATAATCCTTCAGTAATAGCATTTATAGTATAGAAATAATCTAAGTTATTTAAAGATTCAACTTTTAAATTAATAGATTCAACTTTATTTTCAGCTAAAGCTTTTCCTAATTTAAAGAAAGCTAGTCTTAAATTATCAATTTTTAAATCTTCTTCTTTTCCAAGGCCTAAAAATAAAGTTCCTTTTCCACTACTATTTAAATCTAAATAAGTTTGGCCTAAACTTGCTTTAAAAATTTCTTTTTCCATTAAAAAGTTTAATAAATCATTTTGAAGTTTATTTTCTTCAAAAACTAATACTACATCAATATTACCATCTTTACCAAAATTAAATTTCATTAAACCACCTCGCTAATTTATTGTTTTATATCTTTTATATTACTATACCAGATTACTGTATAAATTGCATTTAAAATCTTACTAATCTAGCCCTATTATCGTTGATATAAATAGATAAAAGACTTATAATAATATATAACGAATTAATTAGAAAGGGATAAAATATGTATAATATAGGTGTTGATCTTGTAAATATAAATAGAATTAAAAGATTGCTTGAAAGAGATAAAGATGCATTTTTAAATAAAATTTTTAATAAAAAAGAAATAGATTATATTATTAAAAGTAACTATAAAGTAGAAACAATATCTGGAATGTTTGCTACAAAAGAAGCAGTAAGTAAGGCATTTAAAACAGGGATAAGTAAAGATTTATCTTGGAAGGATATTTCTGTATTACATAAAGAAACAGGACAACCATATGTGGTAATATCAGAAGATGTTTTATCAAAATTAGATGAGAAAAACTGTAAATTTGATGTGTCAATTTCCCATGATACAGATTATGCAGTTTCTTTTGTAATAAAATATTAGGAGGTTTAGAATTGGAAAACTTAGACTTTAGACCAACAAGATTAGAAGTAGATTTAGATAATTTAAAAAGTAATTTCAAAAACATAAGAGGTATTGTAAAAAAAGATACCTTAGTATCTGCAGTAATAAAAGCAGATGCTTATGGACATGGAGCTGTAGAGTGTGCAAAAGCATTTTTAGATGCAGGGTGTGATAGACTATGTGTTTCTACTTTAGAAGAAGGAATAGAGCTTAGAAAGAATAATATAAATTGTGAAATACTTCTTTTAAATAATGTAAGTATAGAACATTTTAAGTATTTATTTAAATATAATCTTACACCAAGTATTTACAATCTAGAATCAGCATTAGCCCTAAACGAATTAGCAAAAGAAAAAGAAGAAAAAATAAAGATTCATATTAAAATTGATACAGGTATGAGTAGAATAGGATTTCAACCTACAGATGAATCGGTAGATGTAATAGAAGAAATAAGCAAAATGAATTTTTTAGACATAGAAGGTATATTCACTCACTTTTCAAGAGCTGATGAGTTAGATAAAACATTTACACATGAACAGTTTAAAAGATATACATATGTCGTAGATAAACTTGAACAAAGAAATGTTAATATACCAATAAAACATGTATCAAATTCTGCCGCCATTTTAGATTTTCCAGAATACAACCTTGATATGGTAAGAGCTGGAATTATTTTATATGGATATTTCCCTTCAGAATTTGTAAATAAGGAAATAATAGACTTAAAACCAGCTATAGAGCTTAAAACTAAAATAACACATATTAAGACTTTAGAAAAAAATACAGGAATAGGTTATGGTCATAGATATATTACAGATGAAAAAACAAAGATAGCTACAGTTCCTATTGGATATGCAGATGGATATACAAGACTTTTTAGACAAAAAGCAAAAGCTTTAATAAATGGAAAGTTATTTGATATTGTTGGGAATATATGTATGGATCAATGTATGATTAATATAAAGGATGAAGATGTAAATATAGGTGATGATGTTATATTAATAAGTAATAAAAATAAATCTACTTCTGTAGATTACTTAGCAGAGGAAATAGGAACAATAAACTATGAAATTCTTTGTATGCAATCAAGAAGAGTTCCAAGAGTTTATTTGGAAAATAAAAAAGTTATATCAGTAGTTGATTATTTAATATAGATAATTAATAAAAATAAATATTAATTTATATATATTATATTCATTTGTGATATAATTTGTATTATTGGGTATAATGTTACTAAGAATAAGTAATGTTAGAATAATTACATAATAATTGCATATATAATTGGATGTGAAAAAATTGATAGTACAAAGAGGAGATCTATTTTATGCAGACTTAAGTCCAGTTGTAGGATCGGAACAAGGTGGTGTAAGGCCAGTTGTTATTTTGCAAAACAATGTGGGGAATAAGTATAGCCCCACAACAATAGTAGCAGCAATAACATCACAAACAAATAAGGCAAAACTACCTACCCATGTACCTATAAAAGGACAAGAGTATGGTCTCCCGAAGGATTCTGTAGTTTTACTAGAACAAGTTAGAACAATAGACAAGAAAAGACTAAGGGAGAAAATAGGCAAATTTGATAAAAATGTAATGGAAGATGTAGATTCAGCTTTATGTAAAAGCATGGGTGTTCCGTATAAAGGTAAGTAAAATACATATTATAAAAATAAGCATAATAATTTATGCTTATTTTTTTGTTATTTATAGTATAATAGATAATAGCCTATAAATAAGGAGGGTAATTATGAAAAAAAGTACAATTTTAGTTTTAATATTATTACTAGTAGTAAGTAGCCAAGTGGTGTTTTCAGAGCCAGGTTCAGATAGGGATCCATTGGTAAGTAAAAGTTATGTTGACAGCAAGATAGAAGATTTAAAATCTTATATAG
>CAYPYI010000046.1:0-10696 GCA_964415085.1 uncultured Tissierellaceae bacterium | reverse complement strand
GATTTTCAGTCTACTGCTCTACCGACTGAGCTATTTGGCCATATGTAAATGTGAGCCTTGTTTAACTCACATTGATTAGTATACATTAATTTTGATTTATTGTCAATACAATTTCTTCTAAATCTTCTTTTGTAAATTCATATTTAGAATCACAGAAGTGACAAACTAATTCTGCACCTTGATCTTCCTCAATAATATCTCTAATTTCTTTTTCTCCAAGAGATATTAATGCTTTTTCTGTTCTCTCTCTTGAGCAATCACATTTATAAAATAATTCTTTAGTTTCTAATACTTTTGGATTAAATCCTCTTAAAATTTCATCCATAATTTGCTCTGGGGAAAGTCCTTCTGATATATATTCCGAAACTGTTTTTGCATTTCTAAGGTTATCTTCTATTTTATCAATATCCTCATCTTTAACTCCTGGTAGTAACTGAAGTATATATCCACCTGCTGCTTTTATAGAATAGTCTACATCAACTAGAACTCCAAGACTTACTGCTGATGGTTGTTGTTCTGATATAGCATAGTAATTAGCAATATCTTCAGCAATTTCTCCAGTAACCAATTTAGATTTGCCTATATAAGGTTCCTTTAATCCTAAATCCATTATAACTGTTAAAATACCCTCATTACCAATTAGTCCACCTACATCAAGTTTTCCATTAGGTTTATTTGGCACATCTACAGTAGGATCTATTAAATAACCTTTTACATTTCCATCATTCTTACTAACAACGTGAAGACCCTTTGCTGGACCATTTCCGTTAATGCTTAATGTCAACACATCTTCATCATTTTTAAGCATAGTTCCCATTAATGCACCAGCTGTTAAAGCTCTACCTAAAGCTGCACTACCTGTAGCATTTGTATTATGAGTTTTCCTAGCATCTTCTACTAAATTAGTAGTATTAGCTACAAAAATTCTTATATTTCCACTTTCATCTATACCTCTAATTAAATAATCTTTCATAATTTACCTCCAATTCCTTGTATATAAAGCTTTTCATCTATTATTTTAGATATAATAAAAGCCCCTAAAAGGGGCTTTTCTGTCGTTTTAAAACTATGTTTGTTAAAGGATTATCCTATAACTTTGAAACGTTTTGTGCTTGTGGACCTTTATCGCCTTCAACGATTTCAAATTCCACTGCATCGCCTTCGTCTAATGTTTTAAAACCATCTGTTTCGATTGCTGAGTAATGTACAAATACGTCGTCTCCATTTTCAGTTGAAATAAATCCGAATCCTTTTGTAGCATTAAACCATTTTACTGTACCTTTTTCCATCTTAAACATTCCTCCAATATATCTTGATAATAGATGCTATACATCTACTTCTTAATACTATCACAAGAAATACTAGTCTGTCAATTTTATTTGAGCTGTTTTACTTTATAGCAACAAAATTTATTCTATTAGTTTTGTTATTTACCTCATTAAAAGAAAAAGCTTCATAATATTTTATGTCTTTAAAGCCTGCTTTTTTTAAATTGTTTTCTATATCAAACACTGTATATGCTCTCTCTTTATGGTGTTCATCAAATCTTTCATACATACCACTATCATCCTTGACAAAAAAGGTTAGATAAAAATTAACTATTTTTTCATTTTCTTCAAAATAATTTTCCCAAACATAGAAATTTTCTTCATTATCATTAACAAATGTGTTATTTCCTATAATATTTGTTAGCTTATAATATGAATTAATGTCAAAAATAAATATTCCATCTTCTTCTAAATGTGAGTATACATTATTAAATACCTTTAATAATTCTTCTTCAGAAGTAATATAATTTATACTATCACAAATGGACACTACCGCTTGATATTTATCACTCAACTTAAAACTCGTCATATCTAAATTTAAAAGTTTCACACGTTTATACTGACCCAACTTTTCATAAGCTATTGATAGCATTTCTTCTGATAAATCAAATGCTGTTACTTTATAACCTTTTTTTGCAAATTCATAAGTTAAGTTTCCTGTTCCACATGCCATTTCCAATACATTTTCTGGATTTATTTTATTTTTATTAAATATTTCAAATATATAATTTGCCCAATCCTGATAATTAAAATCTGTCATCAACTCATCATAAATATAGGCAAATTCATTATAACTATACATTAGAATTCCTCATTTCTTATATTAAAACATACATTAAGTTTATGTATATAAATAAAAATACAACAACTACTACTGGTGAATAGTAGGCAAGCTTTCCATATCCTAAGTTATCTTCTAAAATATC
Source organism: uncultured Tissierellaceae bacterium (assembly GCA_964415085.1). Taxonomy (GTDB): domain Bacteria; phylum Bacillota; class Clostridia; order Tissierellales; family Tissierellaceae; genus CAYPYI01. The sequence continues at coordinate 8,442 of CAYPYI010000046.1, read as the reverse complement.
ATATTCATATAGTGAATATTTATATTTATCAGTGCCTAGCCTTTCAAATAAAGCTTTAATAATAAATAAAAGTCCTAATATTAGAAAAGGAATATACATAATAACTGTATTTTCCATATATAATATTCCGTCTAAAATTTCTTGATTGGTCTCAATTAAGTATCCTAGAAAAACAGCAATTGAGTTATTTATTATATGAGCTATTATTGAGGAATATATAGAATTAGTTCTATAAACCATAATGGCAAAAGCAACTCCTAATATAGTTGGACCTATTAGATTAGCTAATGTAAAATGCATAAGTCCAAACAAAATACTACTTATTGCTATTGCATGCTTGTATCCTATTTTTTTATATCCATCTAATATTACTCCTCTAAACATTATCTCTTCACATATACCCGGAACAATAGCTATTACTATTATTGATTTAATAAAATCAAACAGGTTTTTAGGAAGAGGCATTTGATTAGGAATAATCGGCTTAACTAAATTTATAATAGAAATAAAGATAGCCTGGAAAAAAACAGCAACTGGATATAAAAGAATTGTTATTAATATTACTAAAATTAAATCTTTAACTCTTAAAGGATTTAATTTTAGTACATCCGAGAAAGAATTCTCGTTAAATTTAATATATACAAGACTAGGCATTAATATAATGAAAATTTCAACAAATATAGATCCTGTCCACATACTTTTCCTTTGTGCAATAGTTCCCAGAAAAATTAAAAATACTGCCGTAATCATAAATAAAGAATTCACACCAAAAATTGATGCTCTTTTATCTTTGTCCATACTACCTCCCTATTTAAACAAAAGCAAATATATAAGGCGTATTCCTATAATATTGTTCATAATTTAATCCATAACCTACTATAAATACATCTGGTATCTCATATCCCACGTAATCTGGCGTTAATTCAACTGTCCTTCTGCTAGGTTTATCTAACATAGTGCACACTTTAACACTATTTGGATTTTTTGATAAAATATATTCTTTTACTTCATTCATAGTAATCCCTGAATCCATTATATCATCTACTATCAATACATCCTTACCTTTTACTTCTACAGTTAGATCAGTTATAAATTTAACATTCCCTGATGACTCTTGACCGTGTCCATAACTTGATGTTGTCAAAAAATCTATTTCAACAGGAAGATTGATTTCTCTTACTAAGTCAGCAGTAAAAACAAAAGCTCCTTTTAATAAAGATACCACCAATATCTCTTTTCCATCATAATCACTTGTTATTTCTTCACCTAATTCTCTAACTCTTTTAGAAATATCTTCTCTTGTAAACAATACCTCTTCTCTCATATTTTCTACCAATTCTAATTCCCCTCTTTCTTATTTTTCACCCTAGGTGTTTGTAATATTAATTTAATTTCCCTTAGTTCTAGTAATATTTTACTTAATGTATACTGATAACCTGCTAATATTATAAATAATATCATAATAATTATTATTTTTAAATCCATAGTTTTTATTCCTTTCTTTTTGTAGTTAAATAATATGTTTCCGTATGTATAATATATGTATATTACAATATAAATATTCTTTTATCAATATTATAATTTTCACTTATTCTTTATTTTATTTATTTTAGCACAATTGTCTTTTTATGATATAATGTAAGGTATATAATTATTTAAGGAGTGTAAAGTATGATAAGCGACAATACAGAAGAACTTGCCCAAAATAAGTTAATTCTATTATATATAATAGAACAGTCTCCTTTCACTTTTTCAAAGAAAGAACTAAATGAATTTATTTTAGAGAGAAATTATATGAACTACTTCTTCTTACAGCAATATCTATCTGAATTAGTGGATTCAGAATTCATTGAAATTGTAAGAGAAGATAATTTCGATAAATATAAAATAACTGAAAATGGTAAATTAGTACTTGATTACTTTAATAACAAAATTCCTTCTAAGCTTAAGGATGAGCTTAAAGAAGAATTTAATTTAGTTAAATCTATGATTAAAACCAAATCCCAAGTTGTGGCAGAATATTATCCTAAAGAAAACGGAGAATATATAGCTAATATAAAACTTGTTGAAAATGATAATGTCTTATTTAGTCTTTATCTTAATGTTGCTTCGTTAGAACAAGCTAAATTAATCTGCACATCATGGGAAGAAAAAACAGATGAAATTTATGTAGATATACTTAATACTTTAATAAAAAAATAAACCATTATTTATAAATAATGGTTTATTTTTTTTCTTACATCACCCACAAAGTATAAAGATCCCATGAAAATAATTAAATCAGTTTCTTTTGCTATGCAAATTGCTTTTTTTATGGCATCTTCATTGTCGCTAAATGAATAATCAACCTCTTTATATTTCAAAAAAATCTTTTCTAATTCTTTATAATTAAGTCTTCTATATTCTGAATCTACCTGTGTTATTATAACTCTATTTGCAATTTCTGATATTTCTCTGACTACCTCTTCATTATTCTTACCTTCTAACATAGCCATTACCAAGATAACATTACCATCTTTATAAAGTTCTACAACTTCTTTCAAGTTATGTGCACCTTGTTTATTATGTGCTCCATCTAAAATGATAAAAGGTCTTTTATTTATTAGCTCTACTCTACCCATCCAAGTTGCTTTTTTCAGACCTAATAATATATCTTGAATCTTAATATCTATAATTTTATTTTCTATTAATGTTAAAATTGCTAATATGCTAAGAGCACTGTTAAATACTTGATACTTTCCTAATAATGATATTTCAATATTTTCAATTACATACTCTTTATATTTTAGTGAATATATAGTTTTATCTATATAATGTCTAACATCACATATTTCAATATCATCTAGTAAAAATAAGGAAGAATTCTCTTTTTCACACTTTTCTTTTATAACTTCTAATACTTCATCTTTTTGATAATAACTACAAGTTAAACAGTTTTTTTTAATTATACCAGATTTATGATAGGCAATATCTTTAAGACCAGGTCCTAATTTTTTTATATGATCAAAATCTATAGTTGTAATTATACTTATTAAAGGATTTTTTATTACATTAGTAGCATCTGTTAATCCACCAACTCCAGTTTCTAAAACAACATAATCTACTTCTTCATAATAAAAATATACAAATGCTACCGCAGTTACAAACTCAAAACTAGTAACTATATATTCTGTTTTAGCTTCTAAGATATCTATCTTTTCCTTTACTATATCTACATATTTATCAAGATCAGATGAGTTAATGTTTTCTCTATTTATCTGAATTCTTTCATTAAATACTTCTATATAAGGTGATGTATATAGACCTACCTTATAACCTGCTTCTTCCAATATACTAGCAGTAAGGGAAGAGGTTGATCCCTTCCCATTAGTTCCTGCTATATGAATACACTTTAATTCATCTTGTATATTACCTAATAAACCCATTAATTTTTCCATTACTATTGTACTGTTGTTTGAGCCGTACCTTTTATTATCTTCTATAAGCCTTATAGCTCTTTCACTCATATTATCACCTATAAGTTTTTCTCTATTTGTGATATGCTTTCTAGTACATTTTTCATCATTTCTTCATATTTAACTTTTTTATCTTTTTCTTCATTAACAACACTCTCAGGTGCTTTACTTGTGAAACTTTCATTTGAAAGTTTTCCATTAACTCTCTTTATTTCCCCTTCAAGTTTTTCTTTCTCTTTATTTAACCTTTCTAATTCTTTTTCAAAGTCAATTAATTCGCTAAGAGGTAAGAATGCTTCAGCTTTATTTAATACTACTGATATTGTATCTTCTGAAATTTCAGATTTAGAATCAATTATGGTAACTTTTTCAGCACTTGCTAAATCTATAAAATATCTTTCTGAAGATGCTAGTAAATCTTTTAGTTTTTCATCTTCTGTTATAAACATCACTTCCGCTTTTCTAGATGGAATTACATTCATCTCAGCTCTTGCATTTCTTATTCTTTTTATAGCTTCTTTAACATATTCTATATCTTGTTCTGAATTATAAAACTCTAAACTTTCATTATATTCTGGCCATTGTGAAATTATTAGCGCTGATTTTTCGATTGGTAAATGTTGCCAAATTTCTTCTGTTATAAATGGCATAAATGGATGTAATAGCTTATTTATATCTTTTAAAACATAAAGTAATACCTGTTGTGCTACTTCTTTAGTATTTTCATCTTCTCCATATAATCTTGATTTAACCATCTCTATATACCAGTCACAATAATCTTCCCAAATAAAATCATATATTTTATTTGCCGCAAGACCCAATTCATATTTTTCTAAATTATCTGTAACTATTTTTATAGAATCATTTAATCTTGATAATATCCATTTATCCTCTGCTTGTAAGTCTAATTCTTTTAAATCTTTCTCTACTATATCTTCGTCTAAATTCATTAAAACAAATCTAGTTGCATTCCATAATTTGTTAGCGAAATTTCTACTTGATTCAACTCTTTCCATTTTAAATCTCATATCATTTCCTGGAGAGTTTCCTGTAACCAAGGTAAATCTTAGAGCGTCTGCTCCATATAAGTCAATTACTTCTAATGGATCTATACCATTTCCTAATGATTTACTCATCTTTATTCCATTTTCATCTAAAACAAGACCTGTTAAGAAAACATCATTAAATGGAACTTCGCCCATTTGTTCAATACTTGAAAATACCATTCTTGCAACCCAGAAGAATATAATGTCATATCCTGTAACTAATAAGTTAGTAGGGAAGAAGTATTCTAATTCTTCTGTTTTTTCAGGCCAGCCTAATGTAGAAAATGGCCATAAAGCAGATGAGAACCACGTATCTAATGTATCTGGATCTTGATATATATTATTACTACTACACTTAGTACAAGACTCTGGCTTTTCTTTTGCAACTATAACTTCATTACAATCTTTACAATAATAAACAGGTAACCTATGTCCCCACCATAACTGTCTTGATATACACCAGTCTTGAATGTTTTCCATCCAATTATCATATATCTTTCCAAATCTATTTGGTATAAAATTTAAATCTCCACTTTTATGTGCTTCTAAAGCTGGCTTTGCTAAAGGTTCCATTTTTACAAACCATTGTTTAGAGATAAGAGGTTCAATTATAGTTCCACATCTTTCACAATGTCCTACTGAATTATCATGATCCTTTATCTTTACTAAAAAACCTAAATCTTCTAAATCTTTAACTATTTGTTTTCTAGCTTCAAATCTTTCTAAGCCTTCATACTTGCCACCATTGTTATTTATATAAGCCTTTTCATCAAGAACTATACATTGTCCTAATCCAGCACGTTCACCTACTTCAAAGTCATTTGGGTCATGTGATGGAGTTATCTTTACAGCTCCTGTTCCAAATTCCATTTCTACGTAATCATCAGCTATTATTGGAATTTCTCTTCCCACAAGTGGAAGAATTGCTTTTTTACCTACTAAGTGTTTATATCTATCATCTTCAGGATTAACAGCTATTGCTAAGTCACCTAACATAGTCTCTGGTCTAGTAGTTGCAATCTCTATAAACTCTTCACTATCTTTAATAGGATACTTTATATGCCAAATGCTTCCATGACTATCCTCATGCTCAACTTCAGCATCAGATATTGCAGTACCACAGCTTGGACACCAGTTAATTATTCTATCTCCTCTATAAATTAAATCTTTTTCATATAGCTTAATAAATACTTCAACAACAGCCTTATTCATATCTTCATCTAAAGTAAATTTATCTTTACTCCAGTCGCAAGATACTCCAATTTTCTTAAGTTGGTTTTTTATAGTTCCACCATAAAGATGTGTCCATTCCCATGCTTCTTCTATAAATCCATCTCTTCCTAAATCTTCTTTTGTTTTTCCTTCTTTTTTTATCTTATCAACTACTCTTGCTTCAGTTGATATACTAGCATGATCCGTTCCTGGTAGCCATAATGCCTCATAACCTTGCATTCTTTTTAATCTAGTAAATATATCTTGAATAGTATTATTTAGTGCATGCCCCATATGTAAGCTTCCTGTTACATTTGGTGGCGGCATCATTATAGTATATGGTTTTTTATCTTTATTAACCTCAGCTTTAAAATAACCATTTTCATTCCAATAGCTGTAAAGCCTATCTTCAAAGTCTTTAGGGCTATACGTTTTTGGTAAATTTTCTAACATTTATACTCCTCCTTTAATATAAAAATCCCTCGGCCTTAATAATAAGGACGAGGGATATACTTTCGCGGTACCACCTTAATTTTATAGCTTTATTAAAAAACTATAACTCTCAAATGATTATAACGTGATCATCGTTTATACCTACTTTTTTCAGTATAAAAGTTCAGAAGCTACCTTCAGTAATTATTGCTTAAGAAACATTTCACCTATTGTTTCCTCTCTGTTTAAGTTAATCACCTACTCCTCTTCATCAATACCTTTAATTTATTAATTTGATTATATAGACATATATATCTTTTGTCAAATCATTTTATTTGTTTTCTTTTCTCATTGTCAAATAAATTATAAAGTAATTTAAAAAAGCTATAATATTTAATCCTACTGTTAATACAAATAAGATTTTTGAAATACTGCTTCCTTGATTAAGAATAGTAACTAAAGTTGCTAAATAAAAGCAAACCGTAGCAGTTTTTCCATATATATTAGCAGGCAAAACTTGATTACCTTTAAATAGATATAGTATACCACCACCTATAATCATTAGTATTTCTTTTAATACTAGAATGCTTACTATCCAACTTGGGATTAAATTGGATTTTGTTAAACTAATAAGTACTGCAAACATCATTAATTTATCAGCAAGTGGATCTAGTACTTTTCCTAATTTAGTAACTAAATTATTTTTCCTAGCTATATATCCATCTAGAAAATCTGTAATACCCGCTAAAATAAATATAAATAGAGATATTAATAGACGATTTTCTAAACTTGAAAAAAATACAAATAAATAAATAGGGACAAGTATTATTCTTATTGTAGTTAAAATATTTGGTAAATTCATACTTTCCTCCTAAAATTTATTTAGAAAATCATATCATAGTATCTTTTAATTTTAGATTCTAAATCAGGTACACTTATTAAACGTGCTTCTCTTATGCCTTCTTTACCATCAATATAAATTACAATTACTGGAGCTGTAAATACATCAAACTGAGCTGCTAATTTTAAATCTTTTCTAGCATCTATCTCAAATGATTTCATCTTTGGATATTTCTCAAGCATTTTATCTATCTTTGGTAATAAGTCTACACACACTCCACATGTGTTCATTCCAAAATAAAACAATACCATATCATTTTCTTTAATTTCTTGTTCAATTTGCTCTAATGTTTCAATTTTTTTCAATTATATACCTCCTATATTTTAGGTATAAAACCAACCTTCCTATTAACCTTACTAATCATTTTCCTTGCTTTATATTCAGCCTTTTCAGATCCTTTAGTATAAACACTTTCTAAAAGATTTTTATCATTTCTTATTTCTTCATATTTTTCTTGAATTGGTCTTAAACCTTCTACTATTACTTCTGCTAAATCTTCTTTAAATTCTCCATATCCTTTTCCATCATATCTACTTACAATCACATCTATATCCTCACCTGTGAAAGCTTGGTAGATATTTATTAGATTTTTAAGCCCAGGTTGATCATCTGTATATTTTACAACACCTATTGAATCAGTAACAGCCCTTTTTATTTTTCTTCTAATCGCTTGTTCATCATCTAATATTAAAATATATCCATTCTCATTTTCATCTGACTTACTCATTTTAAAATTCGGATCTTGAAGACTCATTATTCTAGCACCTTCTTTAGTTATCAAAGGTTCAGGAACTTTAAATGTATCACTATATCTGTTATTAAATCTCTCAGCCAAATCTCTTGCTAGTTCTAAATGTTGCTTTTGATCATCACCTACTGGAACTAAGTCTGCATTGTATAAAAGTATATCTGCAGCCATTAATACAGGATATGTAAATAGTCCAGCATTTAAATTTTCTTCCGATCTTTGTGCTTTTTCTTTAAATTGTGTCATTCTATTTAATTGTCCCATATATGTCATAGTACTTAATATCCATGACAATTCCGTATGTTCTGGAACATGTGATTGTATGAATAAAGTTGATTTATCTGGATCTATACCACAAGCCATAAATAAGGCAAGTACGTCTAATGTGTTACTTCTTAAGTCTTTCGCAACTTGAGGAACTGTTATAGCATGTTGGTTAACTACACAATAATAACAATCATACTCATCTTGTAAATCTACCCAGTTTCTTATGGCTCCTATATAATTACCTATAGTTAACTTACCAGATGGTTGCACTCCACTAAATACTGTTTTTCTATCCATAATATTCCTCCTACATAATATATCAAATCATTTAATAATCTATAATAAATATATTATACATTATATCATATTAAAGTAAACTTA
>CAYPYI010000045.1:0-11708 GCA_964415085.1 uncultured Tissierellaceae bacterium | reverse complement strand
CTGTCTTTTTAAATCCTGTTTTAGCTAGCATATTGGATTTATGATACTTTACAGTATGTTCTGAAATAAAAAGTTCAGCGGCTATTTCTTTGTTTGTCATATGTTTACATATAAGCCTAAGTATCTCCATTTCTCTTTCCGTTAGAGGCTCTTCACCCATATATGTGGGGATAGTTTTTACCTCTGGAAAATATTGTTTTCCTTCCATAACCCCTTGTGCTACCTCTACAAAGTAATCAAGGCTTTTGCTTTTGTAAATAAAGGCCTGGGCTCCTGCCTCTTTGGCTCTAGGTGCATAGGTGACTTCATCAAAACCTGACATCACTATTATTTTGATATTTGGATATTTTTTACTAATGTTTTTTGTTGCAAGAAGACCTGATGCATCAGCTTCTGTGCAGACATCCATAAAAACTAAGTCAGGCTTAAGTTTCATGCAGTATATTTCTGCATGAAGTGCTGATTTTAAACTTCCTACTATTCTGAATTCACCAGTGTTTTTAAATGCTTGAACCAATGAATCAGACATTGACTCATGATCGTCTACTATTAATATCCTTTTCATAACTATTACCTCCTGGCAATACTACAGACAATTTAAATATTGGACGGTCTACGATATTTAAATTCCCACCCTGGGCAGCTATGTTTTTTTTCATCCATTTGATACCGTTGCCTGGTATGATTGGCGACTTAGGTGGGTAACCATTGTTGATTATTGTTAGCTGATATTTATTGTCTTTTAACTCAGCTTTTATGTTGATTTCTGTGGCTAAGGCATGGCGAACAGCGTTAGTGGCGCTCTCCCTTATTATGTCTAAAAACAAATATGCCTTTTGGGTCTTATCTGGCAGGGGGCCTTGGAATTTAATTTTTATTCCAATGGCACTAAAAACTTCTTCTATCCTTTTCAGTTCTTCATGGGGAAGTGCTTCATCTTTTTCTAGTCTAAGTTCAGCTAATAATCCTTTAGATAGAGACTTCAATAAATCCTTGTCTAATATATCCTCATTTTGTATTACACGAATCAAAACAGAAAGACGTTGTCCTAAAATGTCATGAGCTCGCATCTTGGCCCTATGAATTTCTCTTGTTTTACTAAGCACATCTAAATTATCAATTGTTTTTTTAGTTCATCCCCTTTATCCTTTAGCTTTTCTTTTTGTAATTGCAGCATAGATGTCAAAGTCCAAATCCTTGTAACATCTGAGGCTGATATATGAATATATTCTTTCTTTCGAAGAACAATGTCTGTTTTCGTAAACATCCAAGCACTTCCATCAGTAAGGAAATAAACCGTTTGACCTCCTAGTTCAGCCTTTTTATATTTAGATTCATATTCACTCGAAACAAGTAGGTTATAAAAGATCTTTGAATTGCGATAAATTTTACCTGTTAGTTCTAACATTAAATAATACATTTTGTGATTTATAAGAAGGATATGCCCATCTGACTCCGAAAATATAACTCCAGTGTGTAGAGTATCTAGTCCATGAGGAACAGAAAATGCTGTAATATCAGTTCTTATTGCAATATATTTCTTCTTGGTTTTTTTGATACTCCTAATTAAAAAGAATATCAAGGCTCCAACAAATAAGTATGGATAAATATTTCTAGATATTTCCTCTACTACCGGTAAAGATATAACTGCTGCTAGTATAGGAAAAATAATGGACAGGTCTTTATTAAAAATATAGCTTATTAGTCCAAATACTAACAAAAATAAAAATATTACAATGCGGGTATTTATATAGCCGCTAACTAAAAGAAAACCGATCTTATATCCATTTAGCATTTGCCCATACAATAATGAAAAAGATATGATTTCAAGTAGTATAAATATTTCAAAAATAAATTCAAGGGTTTTTCTTCTATCCCTCCACTTGTTAAGAAACGTAAGTGCAAATAAGAGGCTTTCTAATAGTGTTGAAATTCCCAATATTAGAATTATGAAAATATGGCTTGTCCATGAAAAAGTATAGAATTCACTCATCCTTCTCTCCCTCCTTTTGGTAAGGAAGCTCTAACGCTTAATGTGTCTTCTAGGTCTTTGATGACTATCTTACCTCCAAGACTTTCAATATTATTTATAAAACTAGATTTTATCTTGAATTCTTCAAAATCTTTAGAGGCAAGAAAGCCCATACCAAAAGAAGAATCTTTGATCTCAAGATCTTGAATGCTGTGAGTGAGGCTTTTATTGACTGCTAAATCTGCCATTAAATAGGCAAACTCATAAAACAAAGTAGCATATCTAATAGATATTTCCCCTTCTATTTGGTTTAAAGTTACAATTCGAAGATTTTGATATCCTATGATTTCAGAAAATTCCTCTATATAAATTACTAATTCTTCTATATTCATGGTATCCTTTTCTTTTTCGTAAAAAAAGAAATTACAACGACGCTTTATATAGCAAAGTAATAGGGCTATGCTAGTAGTTTCTTTAGGATCATTTTTAGATCCAGATAGCTTTTCTATTCTGTTTTCTAGTTCTTTCAAGCTTACAGCAACCTCATCTTCCAATTTACCCATGAGTTTTTTCTTTAAATTCTTGTCACTAGCAAGTCTCTTTATCTTCTCTTCTTCGGCAAGTATATCATTAGCCTTGATCAGCATCTGTGTTGATTTCTCGATTTCCCTATTTAACTCGTAGATACTACTTACATCTTCTTGCCAAACTGCATAACCACCTGGAATTGGATTGGCAAATATCAATAATTCTTTGTCCCATATAGGGTTAGCTAGTGAATCTAGCACTTTATTGAGGGTGTTTTGGTCTAGGGATATGGCAGATTCAGCTTCAATCTTTACTAGCCCATCTTTGTCAACAATCTGCATTCTAAGTGGCGATTTTTTAAAAATATCAATATATTTATTATTTACTGGTATTAACCCTGACCATATGTAGGCTTCAAAGGTAAGCATTGTAAAAATACCAGTTATTATTGTAAGGTCAGTTTGATACATTAAAGGATCCCGACTTATATACTTGTAGTTATATATAACAAATAGGATAAAAACTAATATTGGAAAAACACATCTTTTACTTCTGGTATTTTTTATGCTTTTTCCTACTAGAATTGCAAAAACTGTAATTAGATTTGCCATAGATATAAAAACTATTATATAATAGCCAAAACCATAACCATAGTTTATTCCCCAGTCCGACCTACTTAAATCTAATTTTAATACAAGTCCATGTAGATCATTTGTAAATACCATGACTATTAACAATCCTACTATAATAGCAATAATCCTCCACCACTTTGGAGGTAAAATCCTATCTTTTACCTTGTCTATTGCCCAAGCCATCCACAATAAAACTAGAGGTAGTGATAATTGGAAGATATAAAATGAGTACCACAGGTATCTAGTTAGAGTAGGAATGGTATCAATCTGGTATTTTATCAATCTAACTAGAATCCAGGAAATCAAAATTATACCTGTAAAGAAACTAGCATATGATACTCCTTTTTGGATAGATCTATATAGTAAAAAATTTATCCAGATGATAGTAACAATAATAAACATTAAGGCAAAGAAAAGATGCTCATCATTGCCAATAGACATATATAACTGAGATTTAAAAACGTATCTTTCCATTTTAGGCTCAATATTTTGTGTGAATTCTGAAAATTTATTATAATCTTTTACTCTTACTGCAGGCTTGTAGTCTTCTTGTTCTGGATACAGGCTAGAATTATTTTGTCCATCTAATGGTCTTAAATTAGCCTCTATTAATAGTTTATCTACATCCCCTTGGAAATTAAGCTTTTCATTGGAAAGCAGACCTTTTTCATATGTATATGTTCCTTCTGAAGGGATGATGATTTCTATGTTTCTTCCATTTTCTATAAATTTAGTGGCTTGATGGTCAAAGCAAATAATAATCGGGGTGTCAAATGAATTGATTTTAAGACGATTCTCCTCATTAAGATATGATAATAATTGAATGGTTTCTTCTAAACTGAGTTCTTCACCTTCTAGGCCATAAGAAATGGCAGCTGTTAGCATTTGTAAGTTCCCAGGAGTATAAAAAAACCCTACTTCTTCTTGAGTCGAAATTAAATCTTTCCAGCTAGTTACCAATGCATCTGTTTGGTCTCGATCTATAGCTATTATAACTGTTGTAAGATAATGGGGGTACCAATATTTAGCAATTTTGGCTTTAACAGCACCAACTGCTTGTGTATCAAATGCCTCTGTAATACCTCCAGCATTTAAAATATAATATGGCTCATTCTCTGACTGCTCAAGGCTAAAAGACGATAAAGTCTTTTTTATAACTCTTGGATAGGTAGAATTTTCATCTATATTAAGAGTTATAGCATTAGAGTTTATTTGATTTGACCAGTTAGTAAAACTATTAGTCGGTATAGATATTATAAAGAAAACAATAAAGATACTAAGATATTTCTTATTATTAAAAAGATGTGTTTTCATAGTGGTTCTCCTTTAATAATATATTATTAGCATCGCTTTAGTGTACTGCTATTATATCACAATCATTCCCTGATTGTTAGATTTATCCATATGACCTTAGTTTTGCTATTAAATATTTCAATGATGAATCGTAAAACATATAATCATCCACAAGCTTATTCCTCTTAGCTTGTGCTGCTATTTTTCTATTTGTATCATCTCCTTGGGACACAAATAATAATATCTTGCAGTTAGGTAAAATTTTAATTATTTCTTTATAAAATGATATAGATTTTTCTTTTTCTGATAAATTATAGTCTAATATATCTGTAAATCTCATATCTATCATTGCTATATCAATCTGGAGTATTTCTGCATCAAGTAGAGCTTGCTTGGGGTCAAGTAGTAAGATAAGTTTAAACTTTAAATTTGGGATAGATTTTATTGCAGATTTAAGACTTTCTCCTAATATTTTATTTGTTGTAAGCAAAGCAATCTTTTTCATATCCTATGCCCCCATTATATTTATTTCATCTCTACCATATATTTTATCAAAATAAACATGACTTTACCCTAGCCGTATAGGCTAGTTTTATGTGTAAATTTAATTTTCAAACTCTTAAAAAGATAAATAAAAGCTTTATAGCTATATTTGTTTCTTACATATCCCTGATATAATTAATATTCACAGATCAAATACATCCCAAATCGACTATATAGTAATGTTGCTCTAACTCTATTTAATTTTATTATATAAAATAAATGAGTTAGAATTTTTATACTCCAATACATCTATAGTTTTCCTTTTTTATACAATTGTTAGTTGTGCATAAGGAAAAATGACAATATCCGACGAGCTAATCTCTCCCCTACAAGAGAGTAATCCCAACACGTAGCTGCGTACCTATAGCCCCCGTATATTACACCCCACAGGACACAATAAATCCTGATTCTATTTATCCAATGTCATCTGTCAAAGGCCCTATTTTAAAGGGTCAAAAAACGGTGTTTTTTCACCGATTTTTGACCCTTTTTTTGTCCTCAAACTACTATATGTTGTGGTCAACCCTTATTGTTTCTCCCCTAAACCACAATACGTCATCAGAATTGCTGCCTCAACGTGTGCCGTATGTGGGAACATATCTACTGGTGTAACTTCTTTTATGATATAACCTTCTTCTAGTAAAGGCTTTATATCTCTTGACATAGTAGATGGATTACATGAAACATATACTATAGTTTCAGGACTAATAGTTAATATAGCTTCAATAACCCCATCTTCACAACCTGTTCTTGGAGGATCTAAAACTATTTTATTAGCTCTTTTACCTTCTTTTGCAAGTTTTGGTAATATTTCTTCTACTCTATCATTTAAAAATTCAATATTTTCTATATGATTATTTTTTGCATTCTTATTTGCATCAGTTACAGCTTCTTCAACAGACTCAATACCAAATACCATTTTAGCTTCTTTTGCTATAAGCATGGATATAGTTCCAATACCTGAGAATAAATCATACACTACATCTTCATCATTAAGGTTTAAATAATCAATTACCCTTGAATACATTTTTTCTGTTTGAACCCTATTTACTTGGAAGAAAGAATTCGGTGAAATTAAAAATTCAAAGTCTGATATTCTATCAACTAAATAATCTTCTCCGTAAACTTTTATATATTCATTTCCATAAACTCTTGATGATTTTGATTTATTAATATTATGATAAATACTAACAACCCCTTCATCTTTACATCTATTTACTAAATCATCTAAGGCATGAACTTTTTTACTATTTGTAACTATTATCAGCATAACCTCATCTTTATAATTAGTTCTTATTCCAATATGTCTTATTATTCCTTTGCTTTCACGTCTATTAAATCCCTTTAAATCATTATCTTTAATCCAGCTTTTTACTATTCTAAATGCTTTATTTGCATTATCTGTCATTAAAATACTTTCATCCATCTCAAATACTCTTTGAGAATTCTTTTCATAAAAACCTATATAATTTCTATTATTATAGTTAGTTACAGGTATTTGAACATGATTTCTATAATAGAAAGGATCTTCCATTTCTAAAGTATCATTTATATTAATATCTTTTAATTTAGTTTCTTTTTCTAAATCTATTCTTACTTTTTCTTTTTTCCAATCTAATTGTTTTTCATAATCATAATTAATAAGTGGTATTCCACCTAATGATTCATTTATATTACTATATTCTACTCTATCTGGTGATTTTTCTATAATTTGTAAAAGTTTACCTTGTGCAAAACTTTTCTTAACTTTAGTTACTTCAAACTCCACTAAATCATTAATAACACCTTTATCTAAAAATACAACATAATCATCTAATTTAACAACTGCTCCACCATCATGACTAAAATCTATAACCTTAGATATATATACTTTACCTTTTTCTAATTTTTCCACTAAACTTCCTCCATTTATTAATTTATTTTTATTAGTCCTTTATAAAAAGATCTATCATTTAACCAAAAAGATAAGTTATAAACCTTTTTATAACCCCAATTTGATGTGACAATAAAATAATCATCATCCTTTTTATAAATTCCAGTTATCATAACCCAATGATTATATAGATTATTAATCTTACTATTCCAAGTAATCATCCCAACTGGTCTATCACACTTTATGCTATCTTTAATAAATTCAACTGCTTCTTTTTTATTATTTTTAACTCTTAAAGACTCTACTTCTACATCTACATTGTTATTTTCAAGAAAAATATCTACTTTTTTACTTAGCACTTTTAAATTTCTAATTCCCCATGGTTTGGGTTTTATTATTTTAAATAAGTCTTCTAGAAGTTTTAAGTATCCATCTAAGCTGTAAGTATATGAATAAAGAGTTTTATATTTAATATCAACTTGTGATAAATAATATATCATATTAGCTACTAACACTACAGAGCATGATCTATTAGAATAAAAATGCGAACTAATCTTATAATCATGTATCCATATTTGTTTTCCACCATAACTTTTATTTATATATAATTTATCTTCATTTTTCAAATAATAACCATTATCCATAATATCACCGCCTTATATGTGTTATACAAGTATATAATTTAATTTTATCATAGTCAATCAAATATAAAAAGTCAGGTGCTGGCTGAGGGCACCTGACTTCTAACAAGGAAAAATGTTAACTACATAAATATCTATTAAGGTCTTTATTAATGTTTATAAAACATTTTGTTTTACTATTGTCAAAAAGTGTGAAAATTTCTTTTGCTTTCTTTTCATTATTATAAACTTTCCAGTAACCTTTAAATAAGCATTCTTTACAATTATTGTTATCTACAAAGTCTATAACATCTTCAAGAAAATATCCTAAGAACAGTCCTATTTCATGTGGACATGGCTTTTCATATCTATCTTTTAAAAGATTAAGTTTTTCATTTAGGCTCATACTTTTTAAATAACCGAACCGTTCTAGGAATCTTATATTTTCTTGTTCATTTAAGTAATCACTAAGTAGCTTTTCTTTATAAAAAAGCACATGAATTAACTCGCTACTTTTATACATCTGTTTTACTTTAATACCTAGTTTATTTAGCTCTAAAGTCAGACTTTTTTCATGTATAGCCCACATATTGTAATAATCAAAGTTTTTCGTACTTTTAAACGCAATAACATGAGAAGGTTTGAGATTGTCTATGGTTGGGGCTATACTATGAATAAGAAAATAATATAAATATTTTTCATCTTCTATATATCTTTCTTTTTTTAAATTATCTAAGTATAAAATAATGTTATTCATGTTATCATTAAATAGCTTTAGCTATTTGTTCTCCAAACTCTTTTAATTTATTAATATCTTCATTATCCTCTGGTGTATTATTGACTATAATACTATTTACACTTAAGGCTTTATCTTTTTCTACTCTTTCTACCCAATTTTCCATCCACTCTCCATCGCCCCAATCATATGAACCAAATAAAAATACTTTTTTACCTTCTATCTTATCATCTAATGTTTCCATAAAAGGTTCCATTTCAGATTCTTCTAAAACCTCATCTCCCATTGAGGGACATCCAAGTACTACAATATCACTTTTTAATACATCATCAATTGATGCATTTGATACAGGTATTAATTTTACATCTTTTTTCTCAGCAGTAATTCCTTCTTTAATATATTCTGCCATTAATTCTGTATTTCCAGTTCCACTCCAATAAACTATATTTATCACTATTCTTACCTCCTAATTTTACAACTTGCTAATTGATAATGATTATCATTTATTAATTACAGTATATTATAAAAGTTATACTTTGTAAAACTAGTCAGTAAGATATTTAAAACATAATAATATATTTAATAAAAATATTTAGATTTTAATATTTTTATTAATTTATAAAAAAATAAACCTCTATAAAGAGGTTTTATTATCTTTTAATACATCAAAATCATTTGACAGATCATATTTATCACATAAATCTCTGAATAAAATATAAAAAGTTATTATTACAATATCAAATGCAAATAAAGCTAATAAATTATAAATATGATTATTTAAGTTTGTTATAAAATTCATATTAACTGGTGAACTTGTCATATAACAGTAATTCGCATCTACTTTTTGATTAAACATTATTATAAATATATGATAAACTGATGAAAAACCTATTACTGTTTGCAATGATTCAATGTTATAATACTCTCTATGGTTTTCAAGTATTAACAGGGAAATACTACCTAAAAGTAGAGCAATATGACCTAAAAAGAATGAATAAAAAGTAAAGTGGTCAATTCCAAATGGGTCAAGTACTGGATACAAAAGTGCAATTATAGATCCAGGGATTCCCCAATATACTCCCAATCTTTTTAATTTAGGATTATTGCTGTATTCTCCTATTACAAGACTTAACATAGCAATTCTACAGTTATAAAGTGGTAATGAATGTTTTACACTAAAATAGCCGGAAAATATATACCATGTATATAATAAGGTCTGTTGAATAAGTAGAACTGAAATTGTTGTATCTTTAATTTTCTTTATTTTTTTATGATCGTCTTTTATATGAATTAAATAAATTATAGATAAAAATATTGAAATTATAATTGCTATATGACCCTTACCAAAAATATCGAATGCATAATTTGTCTCTTCAATTCTAAAAAAATGTTCCATAATATTCTCCTTTCTTAACATAATAATTATACATTATTTATAATTTTAATAATACATATATTTTTTTATTTAAGAAAGAATTAATAAGTAAAAAAAGCAAGTGATTAACAAATCACCTGCTTTTTTTTACTTTATAAATGTTCCATTTTGTAGTTGTCTAAAAGCTTCATCTAGTTCTTCTTTAGTATTCATTACTATAGGTCCACCCCAAGCAATTTCTTCTTTTAAAGGTTTTCCTGCTAATAAGAATATTCTTGCTTTTTTATCCTTAGTGTTTATTCTTATTTTTCCCTTATCCTCAAAAAGTACTCCTGTTCTTTTTCCTACAATATTTTCTTCATTCTGATCATAATTTACTTCACCTTCTACAACAAATGAGTAGGAATAAAAATTATCTTGTAAATCTAAAATAAACTCGCTATTTTCATCCAGTGATATATCAAAGAATAGAGGTTCTGTTAATTCTTTTTTTATTGGGCCTTCTAAACCTTCGTATTCACCTGCTATTATCCTTACTATCAAACCATCATTTTCATAAACTGGTATTTGTTCTTTCTTTATATCTTGATAATAAGGGGAACTCATTTTATCTTTCTTTGGTAAATTTAACCAAATTTGAGTACCTAACATCCTATCACTTACTTGTGGCATTTCTTGATGCAGTATACCTGAACCTGCATTCATCCATTGGCAATCTCCCGCTCTAATCTCGCCCTTATTTGAAAGACTATCCTCATGCTTAATACATCCTTCAATTAGATATGTTATAGTCTCTATACCCCTATGTGGATGCCATGGAAAGCCTTTTATATAATCTTCAGGGTCTGTTGAGTCAAAAAAGTCCATCATTAAAAATGGATCAAAATCCTCAACATCATTATAACCAAAACATCTTATTAATTTTACCCCAGCACCATCTTGTCCGTCCTTACCATGGAAATATCTTTTTATATTTCTTTAATTCATTTTACCTACCTCCCCTTCTTACTCTTAATATACCCTAAAAGGGTATAAAAAATACACTTAAATGTATTTTTACATCTAAGTGTATTATATTTTACTCAGTAGTTAAATCTTTCATCCATTTCTTACTTAAGACCCTTGGTATTCCACCTATTAATTTGGCAACTTGTTCCATAATTACAAGTATCATAACATATTCTACTGGCCATTTTAATACTAATGCTCCTATAAATGCTAATGGAACACCAACAAACCATACTGCTCCAAGTTCTAAGAATAAGGAGTAATTTGCATCTCCTCCACCTCTTAGTATACCAACTACAATAACTGAGTTCATTGCTCTTAAGAAGAAGGCATATCCTATAATTTTAATTAATTTAACCACAACTATTTTAAGTTCTGGTTCTATATTCCTAAATAACATTAAAGTTATGTTTGGTGTAAGTGCCATTGTAAAACCTAATATTACACCAGAAACTGCCGATATGGACATAAATTTAATTGCATAATCATATGCACCTTCTTTATCTCCCTGGCCTATTTTACTTCCAATCATAACAGCACAAGCATTACCAAGTCCCCTTATAAGGACAAAGAATATATTTTCAACTGTCACTGTAAGTTGTACAGCTGCTGCTGCCTGCTCTCCAATCCTAGCATAAGCTGCAGAGTACATTACTTGTCCTAAAGCCCAAAAAGTTTCATTTAGCATTACTGGAGTTATTGTTATCATGATTCTTTTAAAGTACTTTAAATCCCAACCAAATAAATCCTCTGCCCCAGCAGCTAAAGGAGCTGTTTTATCTAAGTATACTACATAAATTAAAAGTCCTATTTCAACTATTCTAGCAATTAAAGTTCCTAAAGCTGCACCTTTAACTCCTAATTCTGGAAATCCAAACTTTCCAAATATTAATAAGTAGTTAAACACAGTGTTTACTATAAAGGATACTCCTGATAATTTCATTGGTAAGTGAGGTCTACCTGTACTTCTTAAAGCAGTACCAAAAGACATGCCTACACCTGTTATAATATATGACAATGCTACTATTTTTAAATAATCTGCTCCTAATTTTACAACTTCTTCACTATCTAAAAATAGCATCATAAGTTTTTCTGGAGCAAAAAGTCCTGGAATGGTAAAAATAATAC
>CAYPYI010000044.1:0-11957 GCA_964415085.1 uncultured Tissierellaceae bacterium | reverse complement strand
GTATTATTAGATTTAAAAATAAAGAACCTAATAGTTACTAATGCGGCAGGGGGGGCTAATAAGATATTTGAACCAGGAGACTTAATGATAATAGAAGATCATATAAATAATTCTGGAATAAATCCACTACGTGGTCTAAATCTAGATGAAAAGGGACCTAGATTTCCTGATATGACAAATGCATACTCTATAAGACTTAAAAAACTTGCAAAAGAAGCAGCAGTAAATCTTGCTATACCAGTTAAAGAAGGAGTATATATGTGGATGCAAGGGCCGACATATGAAACACCTGCGGAGGTTAGGATGGCTTTTGCTATGGGAGCGGACGCAGTTGGTATGTCTACTGTTCCTGAAGTAATAGTAGCAAGACATGAGGGCGTAGAAGTTCTTGGGATATCTTGTATAACAAATATGGCAGCAGGAATCTTAGATGAGGAATTAAATCATGATGATGTAGTTAAGACATCTCTAAGAGTAAAAGATGATTTTGAAAGACTAATCCTAGAAATTATAAAAAATATATAGAAGGTGTTAGCATGCATATGTATGATATTATAAAAAAGAAAAGAGATAAAATAGAATTAAGTGAAGATGAAATTAATTTCTTTATTAAAAATTATACAAATGGGAATATACCAGACTATCAAGTTTCAGCCTTACTTATGGCTATTTATTTAAATAAAATGACTGAAAAAGAAACTTTTTATTTAACAAAAGCTATGGTTGAATCAGGAGATAGTCTTGATTTATCTAAAATAGAAGGTATAAAGGTTGATAAACATTCAACTGGTGGTGTTGGTGATAGCGTAACATTAATATTAGGACCTATGGTAGCAGCATGTGGGGTTCCATTTGTTAAAATGTCAGGTAGGGGATTAGGGCATACAGGTGGAACTTTGGACAAATTGGAATCAATAGCTGATTTTAGAGTAGATCTTAAAGAAGATGACTTTATAAACAATACAAATAAAATAGGAATTAGCCTTTGTAGCCAAACGGGGAATATTACTCCAGCTGATAAAAAGATATATGAACTTCGTGATGTAACTGCTACAGTTGAAAACTTATCTCTTATTGCCAGTAGTATAATGAGTAAAAAATTAGCTTTAGGTTCAGATAAGATACTTCTTGATGTAAAAGTTGGAAGTGGAGCATTTATGAAAAACTTAGATGATGCTACTCTTTTAGCAGAAGAGATGGTAGCTATAGGGAAAAATTATAATAGGCAGACAAAAGCTATAATAACAAATATGAATCAACCATTAGGTAGAGCTATAGGAAATTCTTTGGAAGTAAAAGAAGCTGTTGATGTTCTTTTAAATGAGGGACCAGAAGATATTTATAACTTATGCATTGAATTAGGAAGTAGACTTTTAATTATGGCAGAAAAAGTTAAAAGTATAAAAGAAGGAAAAGAAATGCTAATAGATGTTATTGAAAGTAAGAAGGCATACAATAAATTAATAGAACTTGTTCAGATGCAGGGTGGAGATATTGAAGTTATAAAAGATACAAACAAGTTACCTACAGCAAAATATATAAAAGAAGTTAAAAGTATAAAAGAAGGATATGTAAAAGAAATAAACGCAGAAGATATAGGCAAATTAAGTTTGAAATTAGGTGCTGGAAGAGAAACTATGGATAGCAAAATAGATTTATCTACTGGACTTATACTAAATAAAAAAATAGATGATTATGTAAAAAAAGATGAGATAATATGTTATATACATGCTAATAATAAAGATATTATTAAAGAAGTAGAAAAAGATATTTTAGAAATTTATGTAATTGGCGAGAAAAATAAAGAAGAACAAAAATTACTGCTTGCAGAAATTAATTAGTTTGGAGAAGATAAAATGAATATGATATACAGTTTACCAGGACTATTTATAGCTATTATATTTCATGAATTGGCACATGGATATACAGCATATAAGCTTGGAGATAACACAGCAAAAGATGCAGGGAGATTAACACTTAACCCTATAAAACATATAGATCCTGTTGGGTTTATATGTATGCTAGTATTTAAGTTTGGTTGGGCAAAACCTGTGCCGGTGAATTCTTTTAATTTTAAAAATCGAAAACTAGGAATGTTACTTGTATCCTTGGCTGGACCAATGATGAATTTTTTTATTGCTATAATTATGGGGATAATAGTAATTTATGTAGATATTAAAAGTGATATTTTATATAATATGATAATGATATGTATGTTTTATAATGTTATGTTGGGTGCTTTTAATCTATTACCATTTCCACCATTAGATGGTTCAAAGGTTGTAATGAGTATATTACCAACTAAAGTTGAGATATTTGTATATAGATATGAGAAGTATTTATCTTTAATATTAATTGGATTAATCATGACAGGTGGGGTAGATAAGTTCTTAACACCACTTATTAATATTATATTTAATCTAATATTTAAAATAGTCACTATATTTTAGGAGTGTATTATGGATATAGAAATAAAACTTAAAAGTTATGAGGGACCATTAGACTTATTATTAAGCTTAATAAGTAAGGAAAAAATAGATATATATGATATTCCAATTAATCATATTACTAAGCAATATATGGAATATATATATAATATGGAAAAACTGGACTTACAAATAGCAAGTGATTTTATATTAATGGCAGCAACCTTACTTGAAATAAAATCAAAAATGCTTTTGCCTAAAAATATGTTTTCAGATGATGAGGGCGAGGAAGATCCAAGAGAAGAACTTGTAAAAAGATTGTTGGAGTATAAGAAATATAAAGATGCAGCAAATTTACTTAAGGATTTTGAGAAGTATGAGTCAAAAGCTTATTATAAACCAAGGGAAGATTTATCATATCTAGTTGAGGATTTAAGCTTAGAAAAAATTGACTTAACAGAATTACTAGCATCAATTAAAAATATTATAAGTAGTAGAAAAGTTGAAATAGAAGACAATGAAAGAAAAGAAATAAGAAGAGATAAATATAATATTAAGCAGTGTAGTGGAAATATTATTAGTAAATTAACAGAAAAAAAACAAGTATTATTTACAGAACTTTTAAGTGATAGTGTTTGTAACAATGAAATAGTTACCTATTTCTTATCAATATTAGAGCTTATAAGAGTAAATGTAATAACAGTAGATCAGGCTGATAATTTTTCTGATATTTTAATTATTAGAAAAGAAGGTGATAAATAAAGTGGAAGATAAGGATATAAAAAAAGTTATAGAATCTATTTTATTTACATGGGGAGATCCACTAGAGTTAAATGAAATTAGTAAAATAGTTAATATAAAAAGAAAAAAATGCGAAGAACTTTTAGAAGAGATGATAGAAGAGTTTAATTCTGAAAGAGGCTTAAGAATTGTAAAAATGGAAAATGAATATCAAATTGGAACAAAGCCTGAATACTTTGAGTATATAAAAGAGTTAAACAAAGAAAAACCTCAAAGGTCTTTATCTAATGCAGCATTAGAAACTTTATCAATAATTGCTTATAAACAACCTATAATAAAAGCTGAAATTGAATATATTAGAGGTGTAAAATGTGATAAAGCTTTACAAACCTTAATGGAAAAAGAGCTTGTTGATGAAATAGGAAGACTTGAAAGACCAGGTAGGCCAATTATTTATGGTACAACTAATGAATTTTTAAAACTTTTTTCAATTGAATCATTAGAACAACTACCTGAGATTGAGAATATAAGACAGGATTTATTAAAATATGAACAAATTTATGAGATGGATGATGAAGAATAATAAGTTGATTATTATTCTTTTTATTTGATTTTATAAATAAAAATCGAAAGGAAGATATTATGAGATTACAAAAGTATATGGCTAAAGCTGGAGTTGCATCTAGAAGAAAGTCAGAAGAAATAATAACAGAAGGAAGAGTAAAAGTAAATGATGTAGTAGTAAAAGAGTTAGGAACTAAAGTAAATGTTGGAAAAGATAAAGTAAAAGTTGATAATGTGTCAATAAGACTAGAAAATCATATGGTATATATATTACTAAATAAACCAATTGGATATGTATCTACATTAGACGATGAGAAGGATAGAAAGATAATAACTGATTTAATTGATAATGTAGATGAGAGAATTTACCCTGTAGGGAGATTAGATATAGATAGTACAGGAGCTATGCTTTTAACTAATGATGGAGACTTAACATACAAGATTACTCATCCTAAAAATGAAGTTAAGAAGACTTATGTTGCTATAGTAGAGGGTAGACCAAATAGGTTTGAACTTGAAAAATTCAGAAATGGTATAAATTTAGATGGAGAAATAACAGCACCAGCAGAAGTTAAAATATTAAAAAGTTTCGATACAGATTCTATATTAGAGATTATAATTCATGAAGGTAAGAATAGACAAGTAAGAAGAATGTGTGAGGCTATAAATCATCCCGTTAAAAAATTAAAAAGAGTTTCGATAGGAAAAATAGAACTGGGAGACTTAAGAGAAGGTCATTTTAGGCATTTAAACGATGATGAAATAGAATATTTAAAAAATTTATAGAAGGTGAATAAAATGGCTTATAAGAAGCTAAATAGCGTATTAAATATTGTTGATAAATTAATAGATGAAAATGTATTTGAAAAAAATATAGTTGTTGATGCTACTTTAGGCAATGGATTTGATAGTATTAAACTATTAAAAAAGATTGGGCCACAAGGTAAACTCTATGGGTTTGATGTACAAGACGAAGCTATTCAAAACACACTTATTAATTTTGAAAGTGAAAATCTATTACATTATAATTATGAAATTTATAAAAAGTCACATGATAATATTGATTATATAAAAGAAGAGGTAGATTTTATTATTTATAATCTTGGATATTTACCGGGCGGAGACAAGTCTATAACGACAAAGAAAGAAACAACTATAACAAGTATAAGTAAGGGCCTGAAGCTATTAAAAGCAAATGGATTAATGGTAATAGTTTCATATCATGGACATATTGAGGGGAAAGAAGAAAAACTTGCCTTGGAAGATTTTTTGACTTCACTAGATCAAAAGAGATATAACTGTTTAAAAAGTGGATTTATAAATCAAAGAAATAGTCCGCCAATTTTATATTTAATAGAAAAAAATAACTAGTTTAACTAGTTATTATATCCATATAAATTATTATATTTTTCAACTATATCTTCAGTAGATAACTCTTCATTTTCAAATATTAAAAACTGACTGTAGATTTCTTTAAAGTCAACGTTATTATCTTCTATTTTGTCGATAACTTCAAATGTATCAAGTACTTTAACTAATTTTACAGTAGTTTTACCATTTTCTGAGTTATCATAAATCCAAGGTTTATAGTAATCAAATGCTTTTTTTATAACTTCTTCTTCATTAGAACCCTTAATTAAAACAATAGATTCTTCATAGAAAGAACCTGTTGTTCTAGGAATATGTGTTGAATGAAAAAGAAGTCTTACAGAAAATATTTTATCCATGTTAATCCCTCCTAAATTGATTATATATTAATTATAATAGGGATTCAATAGTTTTAACAAATAAGATGTTATCATAAATGATAACCTAATGAGGTGTAAAAAATGATAGAAAAAATAGGAATTATAGGCGGAGGACCTGCAGGCATGATAGCAGCAGGGACTGCAGGGAAAAATAAAAAAAATAAAGTAACGTTAATTGAAAAAAATGAGAAGCTAGGTAAAAAATTATTTATAACAGGTAAAGGTAGATGTAATATAACCAATGCTTGTGATATTTCAGATTTTTTAGAATTTATAACAACTAATAAAAATTTTATGTATAGCAGCTTATATACTTTTACAAATCAAGATATTATAGAACTACTTGAAAAATATGAAGTACCAACAAAAATAGAAAGAGGGAATAGAGTTTTTCCTAAAAGTGATAAATCCTCAGATGTTATAGATGGTTTAAAAAGATATGTCAATGATAATAGTGTTGATGTTAGACTAAATACAGATGTTGACTATATTGAATTTAAAAATGATTTATTTTATGTTTATACAAAAAATGGAAAAAATTATAGCTTTGATAAAATCGTTATAGCAACTGGTGGAGTTTCTTATAAAGCGACTGGGTCAACTGGAGATGGATATAAATTTAGCAAAAACTTTGGACATAACGTTGTAGATCCTAAAGCATCATTAGTACCCATTAATTTAAAGGATTCTTTTGTTAATGATTTACAAGGATTATCCTTAAGAAATGTAACTTTAAAAGTAGTTAATGAAAAGAATAAAGTTATACATGAAGAATTTGGAGAAATGTTATTTACGCATTTTGGAATTTCAGGACCTATTGTTTTAACTATTAGTAATTATATTAATTCTATAAAAAATAAAATGTACCTACAATTAGATTTAAAACCTAGTTTAGATTTCGAAAAATTGGATAATAGATTATTAAGAGATTTTGAAAAATACTCTAATAAGCAGTTTAAAAATAGTTTAGATGACTTATTACCAAAGAAAATAATTCCAGTTGTAATTGAAAAATCAAATATAGATGAAGAAAAAACAGTTCATCAGATTACAAAAGAAGAAAGACAACATTTAGTAAGAATTATTAAAAATTTTCCACTTCAATTTAATGGATTTAGAGATATAAATACAGCCATAGTAACATCTGGAGGTATAGATGTTGATGAAATAAATCCTTCAACTATGGAATCTAAATTACAAAAAGGCTTGTTTTTTGCTGGAGAAGTAATAGATGTAGATGCTTTAACCGGAGGTTTTAATTTACAAATAGCTTATTCAACAGGTTATTTAGCAGGGAGTAGTTTATAACAAAAAGCGAATTTATAGCCTTTTGTACTTGTATATTTATAATTATTAAGATATAATTGAAATAAGGAGTGTATTTAAGTAATGATAGGAATTAGAGGAGCAACAACAGTAACTGAAAATTCTGAAGAAGCTATTTTAGAGGCTTCCAAAGAATTAATATTAGAAATTGAAAAGGTTAATAATATAAACAGAGATAAAGTTGCAAGTATGATTTTTACTTGTACTAATGATTTAGATAAAGTTGCACCATCGAAGGCAGCAAGATATTTAGGATATTTAAATACAGCTTTGTTAAATTTTAATGAAATGTATGTAGAAAATACTCTTCCAATGAGTATTAGAGTATTGATTATGTATAACTCATCAAAAGAACAATCTGAAGCTAACCACGTTTACTTAAGAGGAACTAAGACGCTAAGACCCGACTTGTTTTAAAATTTAAACCACCATTAAGGTGGTTATTATTATGCATAGGGAGGAATTACTTTGGAAAGTAAACATTTAATATTAACTATAGATGGTCCAGCTGGGGCAGGTAAAAGTACAATATCTAAACTTGTAGCTGATAAATTAAATATAGAGTATATTGACACTGGTGCTATGTTTAGAGCAATAGCATATAAACTCATTAATGAAAACGTGTCATTAGAAGATAAAGATAAAATTAAAGATGTTTTAAAACATACTGAAGTAGATTTTCAAGATGGAAAAATTTACTTAGATAAAATTGATGTTAGTAAGAATATAAGAAGTTCAGATATAAGTTTAGCGGCTTCAAATATTGCAAAAAATACTGATGTTAGAGATAAATTACTTGATTTACAAAGAAAAATAGCATCACAGAAATCTTTAGTTATGGATGGAAGAGATATAGGAACAGTTGTATTACCAGATGCAAAGTACAAGTTTTTTTTAACAGCTTCTGTAGAAGTAAGAGCACTTAGAAGATTTAACGAATTAAATCAAAAATCAAAAATTTCTATTGAGGAAGTTACAGAAGATATAGTAAAAAGAGATTATAATGATATGAATAGAGAAATAGCACCTTTGAAACAGGCTAATGATGCTATATTAATCGATTCATCTAATTTAAGTATAGATGAGACTGTCGATAAAATAGTTTCATATGTAGATAGGAGGTAGCCTTATTGTTTTATAAAGTTGTTAAAAATGTTGCAGGTTTTTTTATAAAATTCTTTTTTAAATTTGATGTTGAGGGTTTAGAAAATTTACCTGAAGATGGAAGACTTATGCTTTGTCCAAACCATATAAGTAATTGGGACCCTATTGTAATATCTATAGTTGTTCCTAGACAAATATTTTGGATGGGAAAATATGAGTTATTTAAAAATAAAGTACTAAACTGGTTTTTATCTAACCTAGGAGTTTTTCCTGTTAAAAGAGGGGAAATTGATGTAACAGCAATCAAAACTGCTTTAAGATTATTAAAAGATGATAAAATACTGGGCTTATTTCCAGAAGGAACAAGGGTTAAAGGATATGATATTGAGAATGCAAAACCTGGAGCATCATTAATTAGTTTAAAAACTGATACTTTAATAGTACCAGTTTATATAGAAAGTGATTATAAATTTAGAAGCTCTTTAAAAATTAGATTTGGTAATCCTAAAGATTATGGTGTAAATATAGATGGTAAACCAAGTCAAAAAGATCACCAAGAAATTAGTAAAGAACTTTTAAATGATATATATAGTTTAAAAAATAGTTAAAAGGAGGGTTATGTTTGAATATTAAAATAGCAGAATATGCTGGTTTTTGTTTTGGAGTTGAAAGAGCTATTAAAATAGCTGATGATTCAGCAATAGAATATGATGAAGATCTATACACATTTGGACCGCTTATTCATAATCCTCAAGAAGTTGAAAGACTTGAAAAAAAAGGTATCAAATGTATTAATGATATAGAAAAATTTCCACAAAAAAGTAATATTATATTTAGATCTCATGGAATTTCTAAGCTAATAGAAAAGGAACTAGAATGCTCTGGTCACAATATTATTGATACTACTTGCCCATATGTAAAAGCAGTTCATAAAAAAGTGGAAGATTTTTACAAAAAGGGGTATAATATAGTAATAGTTGGAAACTCAGATCATCCTGAAGTAAAAGGTATTAATGGTTACTCTAATAATGAGGCATACATAGTAAATAATCTACAAGATGTAGATATGTTACCTAATTTAGAAAATGTATGCATAGTCTCTCAAACTACAAATAGGAAAGAGATGTTTGATGAGATAGTAAATGCAATAAAAGAGAAGTCAGAAAATGTAGAGGTATTTAATACTATTTGTAATGCAACTACAAAAAGACAAAATTCTGCTTATGAATTAGCTAAAGAAGTTGATGCTATGATTGTTATTGGAGGGTACCATAGTTCCAATACCAAAAAACTTGTGGAAATGAGTAAAAAAGTGTGTAAAAATGTTTTTCATATTGAAACAATTTTAGATATGGAGTTAAACTGCATATCAAATTTTAATACAATTGGTGTTACAGCGGGAGCTTCGACGCCAGATTGGATAATTAAGGAGGCTGTTAAGGCAATGATGGACAAATTAGATAATAATGAAATGATGGAAGCGATTGAAAAATCCTTCACTAAAATTAATAAAGGAGATATTATAGAGGGTGAAGTTATATTTGTAACTGATAAAGAAGTTATGGTAAATATTAATTATACTTCAGACGGAATTATAGCTAAAGATGAATTATCAAACAATATAGATGTAAACCCTAAAGATCTTTTTAAAGAGGGAGATAAGGTTCAAGTTTATGTAGTAAGAACTGATGATGGTGAAGGCAATGTAGTATTGTCAGCTAAAAGAGTAAAAGATATGAAAAGCTGGGAAATACTTGAAGAAAAATTTGAAAACAATGAACTTTTAGAAGTAGAGGTATTAAGAGTTGTAAAGGGTGGTCTTATAGTATTAGTTGAAGGTATTAATGGATTTATTCCAGCTTCACATGCATCAGCTAGATACGTAACTGATTTAAACCAATTCGTTGGTGAAAAATTTAAAACTGCTATATTAGATTTTGATAAACAAAAAAGAAGATTAGTTTTATCAAGAAAAGAAGTTGAACAAAAAGAGTTAGAAGAAGTTAGAGAAGAACTTTGGGATACTTTAGAAGCAGGAAAAACTATTAAAGGTGAAGTTCAAAGATTAACTAACTTTGGTGCTTTTGTTGATTTAGGTGGAGTAGATGGATTAATTCATATTTCAGATTTATCATGGAATAGAATCAAACATCCTTCAGAAGTAGTTAACCCTGGAGATATTGTAGAAGTTGAAGTTTTAGATTTTGATAAATCTAAAAATAGAATATCATTAGGATTAAAACAAACACAACAAAAACCTTGGGAAGTATTTATAAATAGTTGTAAAATAGGTGATGTTGTAGAAGGTAAAGTAGTTAACTTACTAGACTTTGGTGCTTTCATAAGATTAGATGAAGGTGTAGATGGATTATTACATGTTTCTGAAATTTCAAAAGATCATGTTAATAAACCAGCGGATGTTTTAAGTTTAGGTGATACTGTAAAAGTTAAAATAATTGATATAGATTCAGAAGATGAGAAAGTAAGCTTAAGTAAAAGAGAAGTTGATTTCCCAACAGAAGAAGTTGAAACAGAAGAACAAGAAATGGTAGAAACATCTGAAGAAGAATAATTTAATAGTAGAAATAGTACTAAAGATATCTTTAGTACTATTTTTTTAACAAGTTATAAATTAGGAGGTAGAAAATGGAAACTATAATGTTTTTACAAGAATTATCAAATTGTCCTAGTGTATCAGGTTATGAAACAATAATAACAAGTATTATTGTAAACGCTTTCAAAGATTTAGTTGATGATATAAAAGTTGATAAACTAGGTAATGTTATTGCATTAAAAAAGGGTTTAGATGCTAATAAAGAGAATCCTAAAATAATGTTAGCAGCTCATATGGATGAGATTGGTTTAATGGTAACAGATATAGAGGATAATGGATTTTTAAGGTTTACAAATATTGGTGGAATAGATCCTCGTACTATAGTGGGTCAAGAAGTAATAGTTCATGGTCGAGAATCATTATTTGGAGTAATTGGGAGTAAGCCACCTCATTTACAAGATCAAGAAGAAAAATCAAAAGCTATACCTATGAAAGATATGATAATAGATTTAGGTCTTGAAAAAGGCGAGGTTGATAATCTTGTTAATATAGGCGATGTCATAACCATAAATAGAGAGTTTAAAAAGCTAAAAAACAATAGGGTTTATGGGAAATCATTAGACAATGAAGCAGGAGTTGCATCTTTATATGAATGTGCTAAAGAGTTACAAAAGTTAAAGCATGAAAGTGATGTTTATTTTGTTTTTACGGTACAAGAAGAAGTTACCATGGCAGGTGCAATTGTTTCTACATATGCAATTAATCCAGATATAGGAATAGCTGTAGATGTTGGATTTGGATCTACACCAGAGTTACCTAAATATGAAACTCTTGATTTAGATGAGGGACCTGGTGTTACCTTAGGTGGGAATATACACCCTACTTTAAGAAAAAAATTAATTGGTGTCGCGTCAGATTATAATATAAAGACACAAGTAGA
This sequence comes from uncultured Tissierellaceae bacterium, assembly GCA_964415085.1. Taxonomy (GTDB): domain Bacteria; phylum Bacillota; class Clostridia; order Tissierellales; family Tissierellaceae; genus CAYPYI01. Next base: position 554 of record CAYPYI010000044.1, on the reverse strand, counting down.
AGTAGAACCAGGACCTACTGGTACTGATGGACGATGTATTCAAATAACAAGAGATGGTATAAGCACTTTAGTATTATCAATTCCTCTTAGATATATGCATACATCAGTAGAAGTAATTTCAATGAATGATGTTTCTAGCACTGCTAAATTATTGGCATATTTTATAAACTCTATAAATATAGATAACTTGGAGGGATTATTATGCTATTAAAAAAATTAACTGAAACATCAGGAGTTTCAGGAAATGAAAAAGAAGTAAGAGATTTAATTATATCTGAGATTAAAGATTATGTAGATGAAATTAAAATTGATAGAATAGGAAATATTATAGCTTGTAAAAAAGCAAGTAATAATAAAAACAATAATAAAAAAATAATGTTAGCAGCTCACATGGATGAGGTAGGATTATTAATAAGGGATATTGATGACTCAGGTCTATTAAAGTTTACTACAGTAGGTGGTATTGATAAAAGGATATTAGTTTCAAAGCCAGTTTTAGTAGGAGATGACAAAATAGAAGGTGTAATAGGTGCAAAGCCTATTCATTTACAAGC
>CAYPYI010000043.1:0-11965 GCA_964415085.1 uncultured Tissierellaceae bacterium | reverse complement strand
ATGAATGAGCCACCAGGAGCAAGAATGAGAGTAGCTCTAACAGGTCTTACTATGGCTGAACATTTTAGAGATAAAGAAAACCAAGACGTTTTACTTTTTATAGATAATATATTTAGATTTACTCAAGCAGGTTCTGAAGTATCAGCACTTTTAGGAAGAATGCCATCAGCTGTAGGTTATCAACCAACACTTGCAACTGAAATGGGTGCATTACAAGAAAGAATAACTTCAACTAAAAAGGGTTCAATAACAAGTGTTCAGGCTGTATATGTTCCAGCGGATGACTTAACTGACCCTGCACCAGCAACAACATTTGCCCATCTTGATGCTACAACAGTATTATCAAGATCAATTGCAGAACTTGGAATATATCCTGCAGTTGACCCATTAGATAGTACATCTAGAATACTAGATCCAGAAATTGTAGGTCAAGAACATTATGATGTTGCAACAGGAGTACAAGAATTATTACAAAGATATTCAGATTTACAAGATATAATAGCAATCTTAGGTATGGATGAGTTATCAGACGAAGATAAACTAGTAGTTTCAAGAGCTAGAAAAGTAAGAAACTTCTTATCACAACCATTCTTTGTTGCACAACAATTTACAGGAATTAAGGGTGAATATGTACCAATAACTGAAACTGTAAGAGGTTTTAAAGAGATATTAGAAGGAAAACATGACAGTGTACCAGAATCAGCTTTCTTAATGGCTGGAACAATAGATAATGTTCTAGAAAAAGCTAAAAAGGTGGAGAGATAATATGTCTGAATTATTCTTAGAGATTGTTACTCCTGAAAGAGCATTTTATGAAGGAGAAGTTGATAGGGTAATAGTAAGAGGTACAGAAGGAGATATAGGAATTTTAAAAAATAGATCTCCTATTGCAACGCCACTTAAAATAGGTAAAGTTAGAATTTTCAAAGATGGTAAGGAAGAAGTTGCAGCTGTAGTAGAAGGATATATTACAGTTATAGATAATAAAGTAACTATAGTAACTGATGCAGCTGAGTGGCCACATGAGATTGATGAACAAAGAGCAAAACAGGCCCTTGATAGAGCAGAAAAAAGACTTGAAAGTCAAGGTAGAAGTGAAGATATTGACATTGTAAGAGCAGAAGCTGCATTAAAAAGAGCACTAAATAGACTAGACGTTATAAAGCATAAATAGAAAACATCTCCCTAGTTTAGGGAGATGTTTTATTTAAAGAGAATATATACTTTATATGTGTGGATAACTATAGAAAAGAGTGATATAATATATAATGGTTTAATATAAAGTTTTGTTAAATATTATATTAGTTAGAAATAGATAGTTGTATAGATATAGATTATATATAGTAAATGACTTTTCAGTTTATATAACATGATTAATTTAGGAGGAGATATTTTTGGAAATGATAGTAGTGGAACAAAGTGGTCCGTTAAATGGAACTATTAGAGTTAACGGGGCTAAAAACTCCGCATTACCGATATTAGCAGCGTCTCTATTAGGGACAGAAGATATAGTTTTAGAGGATGTACCAGATTTAAAAGACGTTGAGATAATGTGCCAAGTATTAGAATCACTAGGTTCTGAAGTTGAAAAATTAGGAAAAAATACAATTAGAATAAATTCAAAAAATGTAAAGAATCATGTAACCCCATATGAGTTAATGAGTAAAATGAGGGCATCTTTGCTTGTAATGGGACCATTATTAGCCAGACTGGGAAAAACAGTAAACTCATTACCAGGTGGATGTGCAATAGGAAATAGACCAATTGATTTACATTTAAAGGGATTCAAGGCATTAGGTGCAGAGATATCTAATGAACATGGTAATATTACGGCTAAGGCTGATAAATTAGTAGGAAGTAGAATATATTTAGACTTCCCATCAGTTGGAGCTACAGAAAATATTATGATGGCAGCAGTATTATCTGAAGGAGAAACTATAATTGATAATGCAGCTATGGAACCAGAAATTACTGACTTACAAAACTTTTTAAATAAATTAGGTGGTAATATTAAAGGTGCCGGAACATCAACTATAAGAATTACAGGAGTAGAGAAGCTAAAAGGTACAGAACATAGAATTATACCTGATAGAATTGAGGCAGGGACTTTCTTAGTAGCAGCGGCAATAACAGGTGGAGATGTAATAGTTGATAATATAATTACAAGCCATATTAAACCTGTAATTGCAAAATTAAGAGAAGCAGGCGTTGAAATAATTGAAAATGGTGAAACAGTTAGAGTTATAGGTAATAAGGAATTAAAAGCTATAGATGTAAAAACTTTACCATACCCTGGATTCCCAACAGATATGCAGGCTCAATTTATGGCAATGACTACTTTATCAAAAGGTACTAGTGTAATAATTGAAACTGTTTTCGAAAATAGATTTAAACATGTAGATGAGTTAAATAGAATGGGCGCAGATATTAAAATCGATGGAAAATCTGCAATTATTCGTGGGGTAGATGGGCTTACAGGAGCTAGAGTTACAGCTTCTGACTTAAGAGCTGGGGCAGCTTTAATATTAGCAGGATTAGTAGCAGAAGGTAGAACAGAAATAGTTGATATATATCATATAGATAGAGGATATGAAAATATAGAAGAAAGACTTTCAGCTATCGGAGCAAAAATAAAAAGAGAAACTATATAAGATTAATATCTATTTAGGAGGATTAAGTATGAGAGCAGATGTTGGAATTGACTTAGGGACTTCTACAGTATTAGTATACGTCAAGGGCAAAGGCGTCATCCTTAAAGAACCTGCAGTAGTAGCTATAGATAGAAACACAGGTGAGTTTTTAGCTGTAGGTGAAGAAGCAAGACAAATGTTAGGTAGAACTCCAGGAAATATAACTGCTATAAGACCATTAAAAGATGGTGTAATATCAGATTATGATATTACAGAGAGAATGTTAAAATATTTTTTAAAAAAATCAATTAATAGAACATTTTTTAGACCAAGAGCAATCATATGTGTTCCAAGTGGTATAACAGGGGTTGAAAAAAGAGCTGTTATAGGTGCAAGTAATAATGCTGGAGCATATAAGACATACATCATAGAAGAACCTATTGCAGCAGCCATTGGAGCAGGAATAGATATAACTGAACCAGATGGAAATATTGTAATAGATATAGGTGCAGGAACGACAGATGTTGCAGTTATTGCTTTAGGAGGACTTGTAGTTAACCAATCTATAAGAATTGGTGGAGATGATTTTGATGATGCTATTACTAAATTTATTAGAAAAAAACATAGTATGGTAATAGGAGAAAGATCAGCAGAAACATTAAAGAAAAGTATAGGTTGTGCATATAAGCCAGAAATTGAAAAATACGAGGAAGTTAAAGGACGTAGTTTAGTAACAGGGCTTCCAATGAATGTAGAAGTAAGCAGTTCAGATATGCTAGAAGCTTTATCCGATACAGTAACTGAAATAGTTAGTACTGTTTATTCAGTTCTTGAAAAAACACCGCCAGAACTTGCAGCAGATATAGCAGATAAGGGTGTTGTTATGACAGGTGGAGGAGCATTATTAGAAGGAATAGATAAACTTATACAAGATAAAATAGGTATAAAAGTATCTATTGCAGAAAATCCAACTGAATGCGTAGCTTTAGGAACAGGAAAATCATTAGAATGGATAGAAGATTTAAATTTAGATATAGAAAGAAACTAATTAATGTAAAACGCTTAATATTGTATTAAGCGTTTTTTATATGTGGATTTTATTATAAGATACATCTGTTAATAATTCAATAAATCTTTTAGCTTCTTTATTTAGGCCAACTTCTTCATTATGTATAACCCCTATTTCATAATTAGGATAAAAATCACATTCATCTATAAGTAAAGATATATTACCTAGTATACCATCCTCACTTCTAGAAGTGCCAATTCCTAAGAAATAATAATCTGTATTATTTAAAATGTTATTTAAAGAACCCCTATCATCAACCTCAATAACTCTATCCATTTTATTAGGATCATAAGAAGGACTAAATTCAGTAAAAGAAGTACCTATAATTTCAGTGGTTTTTGTAATGAATGAAGGACTATATCTTATAACTCCATAATTATATAAGTCCTCAACATTTATTTTTTCTTTTTTACTTAAAGGATGATTTTCACCCACAACAATATGGTTTTCTAAATTAGAAACTTTAGAGTATAATAACTTCATTTTTTTTAATTGGTTTATGGCATAGGTTCTTTCTTTCCTATCAAGAACTAATACACCGATATCTGATCGAAGATAATATACATCCCGTATTACATCCGTGTTGTTGCTTTCTACAAGTTTTAATCTTACCTTGCTTTTTTTAGTTTCTCTTTCTAGTAATATTAAGGCCTCCATGGATAGAGAAGATCTAATTGAACTTATTTTTAACTCTAAGGTATCTTTAGATTTAATTGGATTTTTAATAGTATTCATTTTCTCATAGGTATTTAACATGTGTTTTGCATATTTAACAAATTCTTTTCCTTCTTCAGTTAACTCAACTCCTCTATTAGTTCTTATAAAAATTATTATATTAAATTTAAATTCAATTTCTTGTATAATTCTACTTAAGTATGATTGAGATATAAATAGCTTATTACTAGCTTTTGATATAGATCCAATTCGTGCTGTTTCGACAACATATCTTAAATATTCAATATCCATATTAACATCCTTTCTCCTAAAAAATAATTTATTAAATTAACGTATTACAGGAATTATATCAGTAGATATTATAATATGCAAAGGAAGTTTAAATTTTAAGTATTCTATAATTGAATACCTACATAGTAAAAGGGCATGGGGTAAAGCATTGATATAAACGTTTTCTTGGAATACAATATAAACATATACTTTAATACATTAAAGAAAGGGAGAGAGAATTGGTTGAAAAAATAACAGAATATATCAAAGAAAAAGAGGAATTAATTGAAAGAGCTAATAAGGAAATATGGGATTATGCAGAATTAGCTTTTGAGGAGGAAAAATCAGCAAAATTGTATATGGAAATGTTGAGAGAGGAAGGATTTATAATAGAAGACAATCTAGCAAATATGCCAACTGCATTTAGAGCATCTTATGGGAGTGGAAAGCCAGTTATTGCTATATTAGGAGAATACGATGCACTCCCAAACTTAAGTCAAGAAGCAGGAGTTTCTGAATTTTCCCAAATTGAAAAAGGTGGAAATGGTCATGGTTGTGGACACAACTCATTAGGTGCTGCATCTTTTGGAGCAGCATTAGCAGTTAAAGAATATATTATGGATAATGATAAACTTGGAACTATAGAATTTTATGGTTGTCCTGCAGAAGAAAATGGGAATGGTAAGAGTTTTATGGTTAGGGATGGTGTATTTGATGATGTTGATATAGCCTTGACATGGCATCCAGGAGATTTAAATGCTGTGCTTGGCATAGGGACACTAGCTAGTATAAGTGTTGCTTTTCATTTTAAAGGAGTTACATCTCATGCAGCAGCATCACCTCATTTAGGTAGAAGTGCATTAGATTCAGCAGAAATAATGAATGTTGGGGTTAATTATTTAAGAGAGCATATTATTCCTGAAGCAAGGGTTCATTATGCATATTTAGATGTAGGGGGTACAGCTCCTAACGTTGTTCAAGAAAGTTCTACTCTTCATTATTTTATAAGGGCACCTAAAATTAAGCAGGCACAAGAAATTTATGAAAGAATAGTAAAGATAGCTCAAGCTTCTGCAATGATGAATGAAACAGAAGTAGAAATAGAATTTTTTACAGCAATGAGTAATTTTGTACCAAATACTATAGTGTCAGAAGTATTACAAGAATCATATGAAGAGATTGGAGCTCCAAAATTTGATGATGAAGATTATGAGTTAGCTAAAAAATTTTTTAATTCATTTACAGAAATAGAAAAGCAAAACATAATAAATCTTTATTCAGAAGATGTTTTAAATCGACCACTTAGTACAAAAATACAACCATTATTTATTCAAGATATATCTATGCCAGGATCTACAGATGTGGGAGATGTCAGTCAAGTTGTACCAACTGGACAAATTATCTCACCGACGGTAGCAATAGGAACAGCTCATCATACATGGCAAATGACTGCACAACACAATACAAGCATAGCCTTGAAGGGAACAAAGACAGCAGCTAAGGTAATGGCGAGTGCAGCATGTAAATTCTTGGATGATGAAGATTTATACATTGAAGCTAAGGAAGAATTAGATAAAAAGATAGGACAAAAATATATATCGCCAATTCCTAAAGATATAGATCCTATTAAAAATAAATAAGGAGATGAGTTAAATGTCAGTAATGGAAATGTTTAATAGTAAGCCTTTATATTCAATTGTAATAATAGGATTATTATTTATAATATCAATTTGTTTTGCATTTTATAAAAAAGCAAAGGATCAGGCATTAAAATTAGGCCATGATGAAGAAAAAATAAAGACAGTGGTTAAATCATCTATAATATTTTCTATAGTACCATCTATTTCTATAGTACTTGCTTTGTTTACTTTATCAACTGTTTTAGGTGTTCCTTGGTCATGGTTTAGATTATCTGTTGTAGGTTCATTGAGTTATGAGTTAATGGCAAGTGAACTTGCTGTAACCGGGGCTGGATATGCATCTCTTGCAGATTTCATACAAGGAAATGATACTGAAATAGTGACTACAATAATGCTGGTAATGAGCATAAGCATATTGGGAGGTATAACATTTAATACTATTTTTGGTAAAAAAATACAAACAAGGATGCTAGATTTTCAAGAGAAAAACTCAGAATGGGGAACAATTGCAATGGGATATTTCACACTATCTATAGCAGCAGTATTTATTCCTATACAATTAACACAAGGAATTGTTAGTCTAGCCGTATTAGTTGTAAGTTCACTAATTGCTATTATACATATTTATCTAATAAAAAAGAAAAATATGACTTGGTTGTCTGAATTTATGATGGCTAATACTTTAATACTTGGAATGATAAGTTCTGTATTTTTAGAAAAAATATTATTGTAGGAGGATAATAATGGATAATAATAAAAATAATATAAATGAGAAGTATTTAGATTCTATACACAGATTAGGACGATTTGGTAGTATAGGGGCCATATGTTTTATGATCGGTATACCATTATTTATGTCATTTGTCTATAATTCGTGGCCGGATTTAAAGGTAGTATTAAAATCAAGTATAGGATTGTTAGTACTATTTCTTCCAATAGCTGTTTCTGAGGTAATAAGTTATATGCCAATATTAGGATCTGCAAGTTATATATCCTATATAACAGGCAATGTAATGAATTTAAAACTTCCTTGTGCAATAAATGCTATAAAAATAGGAGAAGTAAAACAAGGTACGCAAGATGGGGATGTATTTGCAACTATTGCAGTTGCTATATCATCAATAACTACAATGCTTATAATAGCACTGGGTGTGGTATTAATAGTTCCACTTCAACCAGTATTAAACAATCCCAATGTACAAACAGCTACAAAATATATGTTAACAGCCTTATTTGGTGGAATGTTAACTCCAATGTTATTAGATAATACAATAGGTGAATATAAGGTTAAAAATAAACTTTTACCAATATTTCCTATAATGATAGCTATTTTACTTATAAATAAATTTATATTACCTTTAGCGGGATTTGAAGGTATAGCTTTAATATTAACAATACCAATTAGTATACTAATTGCCAGATTTTTATATAAGAAAGGAATTATTAAAGCGACTAAAATAGAGTAAAGATAAGTAAAAAGCACTATAGCGAATTCGCTATAGTGCTTAACTTTATTTTAAAATATATTCTCTAGAATAAGAAACATTGCTTCCATTAACAAAGAAGTTAATTACAGATACATTATTAAGAGCTTCTTGATTTTTTTCTGCTCTTATATCAAGTCCAATGTATCTTACACCATCTATAAGTTCATTAGTGTTATAATATCCACCATGAACAACAAATACATTTTTTCCTTTATCTTTTAAATCAACTAGAAGTTTGTGTAAAACATCTGCTTCTTCCTGATCGGTAAATGACCAATCTCCCCATAAAGGTTTTTGAGTAGTTATAATTACATTAGATTTATCTGTATTCATAATAGAATCTTTAATATGAGTATACTGATAGGAATTAGATAATCTTAAAGTTCCTTTTCTACTATCAAAATTAACTATTAAAACATCTCCATCTTTTGTAGCCTTATATCCACCACCAGCATCAATTTTATTTTTCACATCAATGCCATTTGCAAGCCTATTATAAAAACCATTTAAAGAAATTGCAGTGTTAGACTCATTTATATTATTTTTTAATTTTTGCATTCCTTCATCACTTAAGCTTAAAGTATTACTAAATACTTTAATAACTTTAGTCTCAGGCACCTCTTTTAAAGATGAATCATTTAAATTATCTACAAATTTAGTAGATTCAGGAACATTAACTTGAGATTCTAAAGCACCTTCATGTAAGGATTTCAATCTAATATTTTCTACTATATCACCATATTTAACAGTTAAATATCCACTATTAGGAGAATCATTAGTTATTATATGACCATCTTCGATTCTACCAATATCTTCTGGAACTTCTATAGTTAAATCATTTAGATATATTCTAGTTTTACTTCCATTTTGATCTTGTCCATAAATACTAGGTATTTTGTATTTTCCGTTCTTATTAATATCTATTCTTTTTTCATTAGCATAAATATTTTTAATTTCGCCTAGTACTTTAATATCAAAGCTATCTTTTAAGCCTTCATATTCAATATTAATCTTACCATTACCCTCAGTTGTAGGGATAATTGAGTTTCCAACTAAATTTGCTTCTACTCCTTCAACTTCAACCTTAACATTATCTCTATTAAATTCTACAGGATTTCTATGACCATCATAAGCTTTAATAGAAAAAGATCTAGTTGAATTTTTAAACATCACTGGTTCTGATACATTTACTTCAATATGATCTAATACTCCTTTAGGGGCATTAGAAAATACTCCAACAGAGTTAACAACTTTTCTTTGACTTCCACCTGATGGGTTGTTAACTACCTTAGCTTTATCAGCACCATTTGGCTTAACCGCCATTGTAGTACTTCCACCACCATCAAGATTCATTCCATTATGAGCTCCTAACTCTTTTAATAAAAGTCCAAATTGTTTTTGTTCAAGACCTCTATATTTTCCAGTTCTACCATCAACAGTAACTAAAACTATCTCAGTATTATCTTTATTAACTCCAATACCTGTTCTAGGATGGCTTCCACTACTATTAATATTAGTTAATGTAACTTCACCATTTTTTAATATTATACTTCCTCCACCAATTGCAAATTTAATATTTTCAACATCAGGAGTAGTATTAACTGTAAGCTCAACTTCATCTCCAACTTCATATTCTTTTAAAGGTTGAATTCTATCAAGTCTTCCAGCTATAACATATCCATCTTTTGGAATATTAGTGGCAGGTTGATTTTCTCTTATCTCAATTACCTTACCATCAGATACTACAAGTTCTAATAAATCTTTGTGGAATCTATTACCAACTGATTTACTTCCCCAATTAGAGTCTAAAAGAGTAGGTGTATCAAACTTAGGAGTAACTTTGTTTAATGTATTTACATGAAAAGTTTTGTCCTTTGTTATATTCTTTAAAACAATACTTCTATTTAGATACTCAATTTTAGCATCATTTTCATTATTCAAATAAAAACTTGGAAGTGCATAGGTAAGCTCTATAGGAGATGATATAACCTCTCCATCATTAATAAGAGTTCCCATAGCTGATGGCATAGGTGAATAGTTGAAATAGTCTCCATTTACCCCCGCAACAGCATTATGTTTAGTAACCATATTACTTACAGTATCTCTTTGAGGAATACCGTCCTTATTAAATAAACCTTTTAATTCTGTGTGTTCATTTTTTATATCGATTCTTAGCACATTAATGTTTAGCCAACCTTGAGATGTAAATCTTCTAATATTCTCATGTACAATTCCTGAGGCTAAACGTTCATTTGTCTTTGTCTCATAAAAATTATAAGGTAGAGATGTTGCTCCTGCTATAGTAGTTGAATATATTGAAATAATCAAAGCTACTACAATTACTTTTAATAAAACTTTTTTATTCTTAATCATATTTCCACCTTTCTAAATATACTTATACTTATAATTCTAACTAATACCAACTATATATATTATACCCTTTATTACTTCTTTGTAGGTTACAGCTATATTACACTTTATTAACAAATCTGTCATATACATTAAATTAGCATATTAGTGTGCTAGGTATCTTTGTTATTATATAAATTAGTTCAATTTAAAATGTAAAAACGTTTTTCATATGATATAATTTATATATAAAATCACGTTAAATTCTTCAAAATCTTATCAAAATAATCATTATAATTAATCTTTAATTTAAAAGTAATTAATAAATATAAATATATATAATTTTTAAATACAAGGAGGGCTTATAATATGATACAAAATCTAGAAGTACAAGAGGCAATGACAATAAAACTTGATAACAAATTGCCAGAATATCCAGAATTTAAAGAAGGAATCAGAAGGGCACCAAAAAGAGATACTCATTTAAGGAAGGAAGAAATTGGTTTAGCTTTAAAGAATGCTTTAAGGTACATACCAGAAGAACATCACGAGTTTATGGCTTCAGAATTTTTAGAAGAGTTAATGACTCATGGTAAAATTTACGGTTATAGATATAGACCAGATGGAGAACTTAGTGGTAAACCAATTGATGAGTATAAAGGTAACTGTATAGAAGGTAAAGCATTTCAAGTAATGATTGATAATAACTTAGACTTTGATATAGCTTTATATCCTTATGAACTAATAACATATGGTGAAACTGGAGCAGTTTTCCAAAACTGGATGCAGTACGCTTTAACAATGAAATATTTAGAAGAATTAACACAAGATCAAACATTGGTACTTTACTCAGGACATCCTTTAGGACTTTTCCATTCAAAGCCAGATGCACCAAGAGTTATAACTACTAATGGTTTAATGATAGGTATGTTTGATGATTTAGAAAACTTTAATCGTGCATCAGCACTTGGAGTTGCAAACTATGGACAAATGACAGCAGGAGGTTGGATGTATATAGGACCTCAAGGAATTGTTCATGGGACATATAATACACTTTTAAATGCTGGAAGACTAGTTCTTAATATTCCAAATGAAGGAAACCTAGCTGGAGTATTATTTGTAACATCAGGCTTAGGTGGAATGAGTGGAGCACAAGGTAAGGCGGTTGAAATTGCAGGAGGAGTAGGAATAATAGCAGAAGTTGATATTTCTAGAATAAAAACTCGTCATGAACAAGGATGGGTAAGTCATGTAGTTGATAATTGTGAAGATGCTTATAAATTAGCAAAAGAATATATGGATAAAGGTGAGGCTACATCAATAGCATATCATGGTAATATAGTTGATTTATTAGAATATGCAGTAGATAACAACATAGATATTCCTTTACTTTCAGACCAAACTTCATGCCACGAACCATATACTGGAGGATATTGTCCAGCAGGAATAACATTCGAAGAAAGAACAAGACTATTAAATGAAGAACCAGAGAAATTTAGAAAAATGGTAGATGAGACACTAATAAAGCATTATGAGGTTATAAAGACATTAACTGAAAGAGGAACTTACTTCTTTGATTATGGTAACTCATTTATGAAAGCTATTTATGATGCTGGAGTAAAAGAAATAGCTAAAAATAAAATAGATGAAAAAGATGGATTTATTTGGCCATCATATGTAGAAGATATACTAGGACCTAGACTATTTGACTATGGATATGGACCATTTAGATGGGTTTGTTTAAGTAGAAAAGATGAAGATTTAAGAAAAACAGATATGGCGGCAATGGAGACAATAGATCCTGATAGAAGATATCAAGATAGAGATAACTGGATTTGGATAAGA
>CAYPYI010000042.1:0-12117 GCA_964415085.1 uncultured Tissierellaceae bacterium | reverse complement strand
GCTAATTCAATATTTTCTAGAGCTGTAAGGTTTTGAACCAGATTGTAAAATTGAAATACAAATCCTATATCATATCTTCTATATTTAATGAGATCTTTATCTGTGTATGTACTTACATCCTTCCCATCAACAAATACACTTCCAGAAGTAACCCTGTCCATTCCTCCTAATATATTTAAAATGGTACTTTTCCCCGCACCACTTGCTCCTGCTATTATGACAAACTCACCTTTATTTATTGTGAAACTAGTTCCACTTAATGCTTCAATTTCTACTTCACCCATTTCATAAACTTTTTTTACTTCTTTAAATTCTATATAATTATCCATAACTATCCTCCTCATAAAAGTACCCTTAGTTAAATTATACCATAACTACTAAATATACAAACATAGATAATTACATTATAGTACAGTAATTATTAAATATTTCTCTATTTATTTATGGTGCAATGATACTTTATCTTAATAACACACTTATATAGAAAATACCCTTAAATCTATTCTAGATTTAAGGGTATAGGTTTTATTCAACATTTTTCTCTTTTAATGATTTTTTTAATAACTTTATAAAGTTTTCTGAACTATAAGTAGCTCCTGATACAGTATCTACCTTCTCAAAATTTTGTTTCTTTAATAAAGATTTTTCTAATTTTTCATAAGCTTCCTTTGGTGATATACCTGTTGTTTGTTTCATGGTTTCACCATATTCCTCATCTTCAGATTTAATTTCGCCTTTTTCATTTACTTCTTCGTAATTTACGCTATCTATATTACCATTTTTCACCACAACTTCAAGAGTACTTTTCCAGCCTCTATCATCATAATCAGTTTCTTCATAATAAGTACCATCTTCATAATCCATATCTTTATTAAAACAACCTGAAACTGATAATATTAAGATAAAAAATAGTATAGACATAATTATTCTGCTTTGTTTTTTCATATAATTTTCTCCTTTGCTACTTGAAGTAATTATAATATATTAAATAATTTATGTCAAAAACATATAACAAACTCTAATAGATTTTTATTTATCTCTCACTGACAAACTATTTTTATAAAATTAATTTATGCTTTTATATTTATTAATATTTTCATCACTCAAAAAAGTATTTGCATCGTTTATTTTTTGAAACATCTCAGTAGCACCTTCATCTTTATTAATATCTGGATGATATTGCTTTGCTTTTTGTCTATAAGCTGTTCTAATGTCATTTTTATTAGCACTATAAGGTACTCCTAGTAAATCACAGCTATCTTCATATTGTTTTTTAAATCCTCCAGAATATCCATCAAACATACTACTTCCATATTGATTCCCGGAAGAATAGTTTCCTTGAGAGTATCCCCCTCCTGTAAATTCTTCCCATTGACCGAAAAAACTATCCCTAAACATTCTCTCTGCTTCTTCTTGTTTTCTTCTTTGTTCTTCTCTTTTTCTTTCAGCTTCCATTTGCCAGTACCTATTTTGATATCCTGCAAAAGAATCATAACTTACTTTTTTACCTTTTAGATAAAAATCAGCTCTATCATAAAAATATTCAGTGAATACATATCTTAAATACTTAAGTTGAATTACTAATTTACTACCTAAAAATACAATTACAGCAAATAACAATAAGAAAATAATAAAACCTGGGTTAAATAAAAATAATAATGCAAAAGGACCTAAAAATAATATTAAGCCTGCAAGGCCAAAAAAACCTTTAGCTATCGCTATTGCTAATTGACTAACCCAAAGAAGTATATCAAATAATACTTCAAAAAACTTGGCTAAAGCATATGAAGTTTTTCCTTTAATTTTATCTATCAAGTTCACACTAAAACCCCACTTCCAATTTATCTTTATGATCTGCCCTCAAATTTAGTACCACACTTTGTACATTTAACTTTAATTTTCCCTTTTCCCTTTGGTATTCTAACATATGTGTTACAATTTGGACACTTAAAATATTTATAATCCTTTCGATCTTTAAAAATTTGCTTATATATACTAATTCTTTTATATAGTGGGCTTATAAATATGTGAAATTTATAATTTTCCATACTTCTTTTATTCTTATCACTTGAAAAAGTTCTAAATAATGCAACTAATAAAGGTACGTATGACAGTGATAATAGTATTTGTAATTTAAATATCATTGATAATATGGTTAAGATAATTGATATTATTATTAAAAATAATGATAATTGATCCGTACCATAGCGACTTTTAAAAAAACTTTCAATTTTTTCTTTCATTATATCAATCCTTTTCTTTAAGCTTCAATATCTCTAAAGCCTCTACCCTCTACCTCTACAACATCTGTAATAGTTAAAAAAGCTGCCGGGTCTGTTTTTTCTACTATATCTTTAAGTTTTACTACTTCTTTTGATAATACTATACAGTATACCATTTTTTTCTTATGTTTACTATATCCACCTTCAGCTTCTATATATGTTACACCTCTACCGATATTTTCAATTATAGCATTTCCTATTTCTTCATGGTTTTCAGTTATTATCAAAACACTTTTCCTAATATTAAGACCGGTTTGTACTCTATCTACCATATAATATCCTAAATACATTGAAATTAATGTATAAACTGCTGGCCTAATTCCAAATAAAAAGGATGAACATGTAATTATTACTGTATTAAGCATCATAAGTCCACTTGATATGTTTATATTGTATTTCTTTTTTAATACCATTGCAACTATATCAAGTCCACCTTGTGAGGCTTTATTCCTAAAAATGATCCCCATTCCTGTTCCATTTAGAACTCCACCTACTATTGCACCAACCAAAATATCATCTATTTCTATAATTCCATTTAAACCTCTAAACAATGTCAATAATCCAGATAATACAAATGTTGATACTAAACTATATAAAGCAAAATCTCTATCAATCATTTTATATCCTATAATATATATAGGTATATTAATGGCAAACATAGTAATGCCTGATGGTATATCTTTTAAATACTGAAGCATTAGAGATATTCCACCTACACCTCCACTAAGAAGTTTGTTAGGAGCAAAAAACATATTAAAAGCTATTGCGCACAAAGCATTCCCTAATACAATAAAAAATATCTTCTTAAATATCTTCTTAAAATTCAACTTATTTTTTTTATTACTGATAACCAATTATCTCACCTTTTTTTTATTATTTTATGGTTTAACCATAAGCCAATATTCATTCTACTAAATAATTATCCATTTTACCAACAATTTATAGAGATTTATGATAGAATATTGTTTAAGATTTATTAACATAAGGAGGTATACAATGAAAGCATATTTAGCATCTCATTTTTTCAATCAAGCTGGCTTTGACTATACTGATAAAATTGCAAAAGTAATTAGAAGAAACTTTCCAACTTTGGATCTATATGTTCCACAAGATAATTCAGAAATAAATGATAAGCAAACAAATGACGCTACTATAACAGCTGAGTTAATAGCAAAGGGAGATAACAATTACTTAAAGGATTGTAATATACTTATCGCTAATATTGATGGTGTCGAAATTGATAGTGGAGTTTCTGCAGAAATTGGTTATTTTTCAGGTATTATTGAAACAGAAAAATCATTAATGGAGAATCCAAAACCAAGAATAATTATTGGATTATATACTGATATGAGACAAGATGGTACTGGAGAAAACTTTTTTTATATTAATTTATATACAAAAGGTTTAATTAAAATTCATGGTACTCTTGTAAAAAATGAAGAGGAATTAATTAGTGCCATAGAAACTTTTATTAAAAATAATTAATATAATATAAAAATATTATATTAACTTAAATATTTTAATACACAATTACAAATAATATTATTTATCCGGTCTAATATCATGTTGATTATATGACAGACCGGATATTTTATTTTTATATTTTTAATACAAACAATTTATTTTTTTCATTTAATTTAAATTAAATATTTAGATACATCTCTCATAAATCCAGATTTTGATTTAGTAGAGACAATAATGTAATACTTTCATTATCTTTTCAAATTAGTTTCTAATGGTCTATAGTCTAAGTTGTTATCAATATATCCATCTTTAATTGTATTAAAGTAGGCATCTGTAGGCTTAGATTTCTTTTCATTCATACTATCAGTCATAACATATACAAAAGCTTCTATAATATTATCTTTTACTAATACATTTATATTCTCTTTTATATAATAACTTCCTAATTCTTCATACTTATCTAGTTCTTTTTCACAGGCTTTTGTTATTTGCCATAAAACCACTGGTGTTGAAGCTGATTTATTTTTGATTATATTAGCATGTCCTCTTCCTCTAAATACTAATTCATAACCCTCTATTGTACCTGTTTTATATATTTTAGCAGCTGGACATCTCTTTGACATCTGATTTATATTCATATTGCTACCATATGCAGCATATATTTTCATGAAATCCCCCTAATTCTATTTAGCAAAGTTTGTAGTAAAATATAATCCGTATCTTGATTTTAGTGCATAATTAATACTAATTCCGATTTTATCAAAATCATTTAATATGTTTTCACGATGAACTTTAGAATTTAGCCACTCATTTATAACCTCATCCGGAGTAAAAATACCAGCAGCTATATTCTCCGCAATAAGACTATAATTTTTACTTTTTAACAAATCTGTTACTCTGTTATAATAACTACCTTTTTCTATAGAATCATGTGAAAAATAATTATATTTAATCATTTCTTTATTATGTCTATTAGAAAATTCCCTAAGCGTATCATCTTTACTTAGTAAACTTTTTTTATTATTAATTCTATAATTATTTATATATTCAAAAACCAAATCTTCATATGAATTTAACACTTCCTCTGTATATAATATTTCTATTTTTTTATTAGTTTTTAATAAACTCATATTATTTAAACTATCTATTTTTTCTAATTTTACAAATGATACTATATTACCTTCATCAATTTTTTTAGCATCTAAATTATAACCTAACATATTATAATACCTATTAACTCTATCTAGTTTTTCTTTATTATAGGTATCCCCTACCTTAATATCTCCAATAGATATATCTTTTGAATTACTAGTTAATTCTATAACTTCACCTTTTTCTTCTTTTACTACTAAAGATAACAATCCTTTATTTTTAAAAATATAGTCTTTTGTATTATAGAGTGATACTAGAACTCTTTTTTCTTTTCCCAGAACACTTCTAATAGCCTCCATATCATTAAATTTGATTATTTCCTCTTCATTATATTCTAATATTGGATATTCTTTTATTTCTATAAATAAATTATTTTTCTCTACATTACTTTTAATCCCTATAGATCTAAGTACCTCTACTATTGGTATATAAGTTTTTTTATCAATTATTTTAATTTCTTCTTTAATAGTTTTATTTTGATTATTTACTATTATATTTTCACTGTTTACAACAAAACCAATTTTTTTATCCATAAACGTACTTTCAGCAACTCTTAACTTATTATTCCAATTTACATTTTGATTTAACGATTCAAAAAACGACCTCATTGGTATATATATTTGATTATTAATAACTTTATAATCATCTATAGATACTGTATAATTGTCATTAATAATAACATCTAATTTCTGATTTAAAGTTTGCCCCATAACATTAGTTTTAAATATGAATAAAAATAATATCCCAATTAAAAAAATATTTATAATTTTATTTTTTCTCACTACTACACCTCCACATATTATCTATATAATATAATACCAAATTATATAGACTTTTATATTACAATTAGATTAATTATTATAAAATACTATAATTTTTAATCTTTACTAGAGTATTTTTTATATTTTAGTAATAATTTGTAGTTTATTATATTATTTCACTAGTAATACTGTAATATATTACCATTCTAATTTGACATGAAAGATATATTAAATTATAATATAATAGTATATGCAGTAGTACATATTATTTGAAGAGGAGGAACTAGCTTGAATATTACAAAAGAAGCGGATTATGCCGTGAGAGTTATTTATCATTTATCTTTAGCTGATAAAGATGAAATAATAAGTGCAAGTACAATATCAGAGAGTCAAAAAATACCTTCTCAGTTTTTATTAAAAATATTAAGAAAACTAAGAAAAGCAGATTTAATTAAATCCTTTATGGGAGTTAACGGAGGTTATCAATTAAATAGAAATCCTAGTGAAATAAATCTTAAGGATGTTATAGAATCTATTGATGGTCCTATCTATTTAAACAGATGTTTATATAACCCTGAAGAATGTAATAAACGTGCAACTGAATTTTGCCCTATGCATTCTTATTTATCAGAAGTTGAAAATAATTTACTTAACGATTTACAAGATATCACTTTTGATAAAATTGTTGAAAGAGGATTATAATTTAATATCTTTAGTAAAAAAAGACATCTATTTTTTAGATGTCTTTTTTATAATTTCTTAAATTCTCTTTTCTTTTTTTTAGCTTCATATATTCTAAACTTGGCTCAGAGCTATAGTCTATCCTATAGGTTTCCAGATAAAAGTCTATCCCCTTAATTAGTTCCTCTTTATATCCTTTCTCTATAACAAATCTATCTGCTCTATTCTCATATTTGCTATATAACTTTTTTGATATTACGCTTTTTATTATTACTATCAAAAAATATATAAATAATAATCTTATAAAATCTATTTTACTTATAATTTTGATAAGAAATAAAATAATTACAAAAATAAAATTCAAAAAGTTTTTTATCATAATAAAATAAAATATCCTAAGATCTTTAAATTTTATATGTGATAGTTCATGTATGATTAGACTTTTTAATATTTTATCATCTAATAAATGTAATAAGTTTTTACATATATAAATATTATTGCAAATATCTACAAATATCTCTAACGAATCATTCTCTATTATAAAAATTTTATTTAACTGTATATCACCATATCCAAATTCTTTTTCTATTAATAGTTTTAGGTTTATATCTTCTTTATATTTTATTTTTTTGCATGTATTTTTGATATATATATTTAAAACAATAATAGCTGTAAAATTAATAATAACTATTAATACCAATATATTCCAAATATTCAAATTACTCTTAAAATATATGCAAATATAATAAATTACTTCCAAAATAACTATTAATAATTCCAATCCTACTCACCTTTTCTTAGTGAATCTTTAAGTCTTTTTACCCATTCATTATTTGCTAAATTAGGATATGATTTTAAGAACTTGATATGCGTATTTTTAAATCTTACTGGCTTATTATTTAACCTAAGCTCAATAGATTCTCTCAACCTTTTATTAATTCTTTCTTCTCTTAATCTTGCTTCTTCTAAATCCAATTTAGTTAAAGAATCATATTTTTGATGTAATTCATATTTAACTTCTTTTAAAGCTTCAAGTACCTTTTTAAACTCTACTAAAGATATCACAGTATAGAAAGTATCTAAAACTATTACTACAAATATTGATGGTACTAAAACATTCATTATATTTGTAGGAATCTTACTTAGTAGACTTAAAACAAATGGATGCAAAATCTTAACTAGAAACAATGATACAAAGCCCCATATTATTGAAAAACCTAGAGATATATAGCCATTTAAATTATATCTCATTTGACTATAATCCCACCACTTTTGATGAAATAGTTTTTCAAGTAAATATCCTGTAATATATTCTAATACAGATGCAAAAAATGCTCCTCCTACAAAAATTGCAATACTACTGTCTCCTAAATGCTCCAATAAAACAATTAATATAACTGCTCCAAAACCATAAATTGGACATATT
Source organism: uncultured Tissierellaceae bacterium (assembly GCA_964415085.1). Classification (GTDB taxonomy): domain Bacteria; phylum Bacillota; class Clostridia; order Tissierellales; family Tissierellaceae; genus CAYPYI01. Next base: position 4,351 of record CAYPYI010000042.1, on the reverse strand, counting down.
GGTCCAAACAAGAATCCTCTATTTATAAATTTTCTATTCGTAAATAAATGATATACTACTTCTAATATCCATCCTAAAAAGGCATATACTATAAAGTATGTAAATAGCTGTGACATAGTTTTTACATCCATAAATTCCCTCCTTGCATTTCGTATACCCTATACTTTATATTACCACACAAAAGGTAATATAAAACTTTAAAGAATAATTAGTATTATGGATAAGTAAATTTATTCTTAAATTCCTATATAAATTAAACAGAATATTTATTAATAATAAAAAAGATAATATGAAAATTTATAAATAATGTATTGTTCATATATTATATATAATACCTCATTATCTAAATGACTAACTACATTTCTAATTTAGATATGAAAGTATTTTAATCTAAAATATAATATAATTAGTATATTTTTAATAAATTTTCCATATTATCTATATTTTAATTATATATTTTCTCTAAGAGCCTTTGATAATTGATCTGTACATGAAGTACTTCTCATACCACAAGTATTTCCTTCTAATGTCTTTATAACATCTTCTACATCCATTCCTTCAAGAAGTTTAGAAATAGCCTTTAAATTGCCATCACATCCTCCTACAAAACTTAAATCTCTAACTTTTCCATCTTCAATATTAAATTCAATTTTTCTTGCACAAACACCTTTTGGTATATATTCTATCATTTCTTCCTCCTAAATATCTTTATTCAATGTAGATAATTCTACCAACTTGTAGTTTAATTTGCAAGATTATTTATTTTTTTATAAGTGGGTATAGATATATTAGGAGGGATAAATATGAATAAGAACACAAAAAATATAATTATTATAGTTTTAATTATTCTTTTAGCAGTAGCAATTTACTCTTTATCTAAAAGAAATAATACACCACCTATTAATAACCCAGAAAATGGAAATGGTGAAATTGTAAACCCAGAAGATAACAATGGAAAAGATCCAAATAAACCTATTGATAACTCTAAACCAAATGAGAACACAAATAATAATCCAGAACAGGTTATAACTCAAGGAGAAATTAAAGAACTTGATATTGAAATTGATTTTCCTAATAAGGATAATGATATCGATATTGAATATGAAGTAAAATCGAACATGATAGAAGCTAAAGTTGATGATGAAATTAATAAAAATTATTTAACAGGGGAAAAAGCAAAAACTTATATTGAAGATAACTTTTTAACAATAAATTATAATAATCCAGAAAGTGAAGTTGTGGATAAAATTTTAGAAGTATTAAATATAAATGAAGAATTTTCAGAATTAAAAGTTGAAGTTGAATATAATGATGGAACAGTAAATAAAATTAAAATAATTCAATAATTATAAAATAATACAAGATTATAATCTTGTATTATTTTTTTTTTCATGCTACAATACATTCATAAAATAAATATATTAACAGGGTAAATAGTAAGCGTTAAGTGCTTTTGGATGGAACGTTGTCAAAAGACGAAGGCTTTAGCTGCGACTTACTATTGCGTTCACTGCTGTAAGAGTAACACTCTTTCTTACATTGCAGACTGTTAGAAAGGGGTTTTTTTATGTCTAAAAAAAGTAAATTTTCAACAAGAACGATTACTTACGCAGCTATATTTATAGCTTTAAGTGTGGTAATCAATAGTTTAAGAATTGGTATAATAAGTTTTGGAGGATTTCCAATTATATTATCAGGCTTTGCTTTAGGACCTGGTATGGGTTTTATAGTGGGATTACTGGCTGACTTTATAGGTTTTATTGTAAGACCTTCATCAACTGGTACATACAATATTATATTTGGTATAACATCTGGACTAACTGGACTTATACCTGTAGTTGTTGTAGCAGCTTTAGGAGATAAATATCCTAAATTTTCACTATGGAAGTTATTGATAGGAATCCTAGTAGGTCAATTTATAACTTCAGTATTTATTGCACCATATTTTGTAGATAAATTATTTCTTCCTGGGACATTTGTTCCAAAAATGATTTTAGCTGCTAAAAAACAAGCTCTGTCTGCACCAGTATATGCTTATTTATCAAAAGTACTTTTAGATGTAACAACAAAACAAGTTAATTTTAGAGAATTATAGATTTAAAGCTAATTTGAATTTTCAAATTAGCTTTTTTTATAATAAGAATATTCCTTCATCCTCACAGTCTTCAATAACTTCTTTTGGCCATATTGATGCTTGAACCTCTCCTATATGTTTCTTCTCAAGAAAAAACATACATATTCTAGATTGACCAATACCGCCACCAATAGTAAACGGAAGCTCTCCCCTAATAAGTTTTTTATGATAATCTAACTTTAATCTATCATTAGATTCTGTTAAATTTAACTGGTTTAGTAAGGAATCTTTATCTACTCTAATAGCCATACTAGATAGTTCTAAAGATGCATTTAAAGTTTCATTCCAAAATATAATATCTCCATTTAAATTCCAATCATCATAATCAGGAGATCTAAAATCATGTGGTTTTCCAGAATTTAATTTATGACCTATATGGCTTACAAATATAGCCTTATATTTCTTACATGCAGCATTTTCTCTGTCTTCACTACTTAAATTAGGATACATATCTTCTAATTCCTGACTTGTTAAAAAAGTTATTTCATTTGGTAATTTCTCATCCAAACATCCAGGCAAGTATTCTAAAAGTTCTTTTTCGGTATCTTTGAAAGCCTTAAATATCTTTCTAACTGTATCTTTTAAATAGTCCATGTTTCTATCTTTCTTATCTATTACCTTTTCCCAATCCCATTGATCAACATATATAGAATGTGTTTCATCCAGTATTTCATCAGGCCTTATAGCATTCATATCGGTATATATACCTTCTCCTACTTCAAATTTATATTTTTTAAGTGCCATTCTTTTCCATTTTGCTAAAGATTGCACTATTTCCATATCTATATCATATTTACCAAGCTTAAAGCTAACTGGTTTCTCAACACCTGTTAAGTTATCATTAAGTCCACTTTCCTTTGTAACAAATAATGGCGCTGATACTCTTATTAAATTTAAATTTTCAGCTAATTTCCTCTCAAAAGTGTCTTTAATAAACTTTATTCCTTCTTGAGTTTGTCTTATAGTAATTTTCTTTTTCATTTTAACTCTCCTTTCAATATAAAAAGCCCTTTTATCTTTCGATAAAAGGGCTCAAATAAGCGGTACCACCTTATAGTTTTCTTAATAACTACAGATTTTAAAATCGATAGTCAACAGATTATATCGGACTGTACCCGCCTTAGCCTACTATTAATTCAACTAGGTGCTTAGGAATGTTCTTCATTTAATTTCCTATTGCCAAATTTTCACCAGATATTGGCTCTCTTTAAATAATCCATTAAACTACTCTTTCCTTCATCGCTTTACTATGATATAAAATTATATATGCTATCAATAATAATGTCAAGTTTAATTATCAAATTCATTAAGAGCATAGGCTACGTATAAATTTGTAGCTATAATTAGTGCTTCATCATCTAAATCAAATAATTCATGATGGTGCTCAACCAAAGTATTTGGTTTCGAGATATTACCAGATCCTACATGAACATATACGCTTGGTGCAAATTTCGAAAATTCCGCAAAATCATCGGCTCCTAAAGATTTTTCTCTATCACTAATTATGGAATTCTCACCTAATACTTTTTTCGCTAACTTCTCCACTTTTTCTACTTCTTTTTTATCATTAATTACAGCATCAGCAAAAGACTCAAACACTACATCAACGCTTCCTCCATTAAACTTTGCAGTTAATTTAAATATTTCTTCTATCTCACTTCTAACTTGATTTCGAGTATCTGCATTAAATGTTCTAAATGTACCCTCAAGTCTAGCTTCGTTAGCTATTATATTATATCTTGTTCCTGAATTTAATACACCTATACCAATCAATACTGGGTCTAAAGGATCTGTATGCCTAGATACAATTGACTGAACATTAACTACAGAATTAGAGGCCATATATAAAGCATCAACACATTTATGTGGTTTACTTACATGTCCACTTTTACCCTTAAAAGTTGCTTTAAAGTAATCACATGCTGCCATTACAGGTCCAGGTCTAACTGCAATTTTGCCAACAGGAACATTAGAAGCAAAATGTATAGCAAATGCTGATGATATTCTATCTAAATATCCTTCTTGACTAAATTTTCTAGCTCCTTGTCCTATTTCTTCTGCTTGTTGAAATATTACCTTTACCTGACCATCTATTTTCGATTCATTTTCTTTTAATATCCTACAAGCTCCAAGTAAAGATGCTGTATGACCATCATGACCACATGCATGCATAAGATTGTTATTTTTAGATTTATAACCAATATCTTTTTTATCTTG
>CAYPYI010000041.1:12112-12489 GCA_964415085.1 uncultured Tissierellaceae bacterium | reverse complement strand
GATATATTAACATAAATTTACTATATTGTGTTGAAATAACCGATTGAGTTTTTCCATCAAATCCAAAAGCCCTTAATACTGCCATTATAACTGTACCTATAATACCACCTGTAAATCCTAAGTTATATAGATTATAACCTTCATGTATCTTAAAAGCTTGTTTACTAACAGGAACTAAAATAAAACCTATAAATGCACCTGATATAACAGCTAAAATAATTCCAGCGAATTTACTTAAGCCATAATAAAACATAACTTCTGTTACAAAAGGTGATAATGTAGTTCCAAATATTAAAACTATAATTGCATCCTTAAACTTAGTTTTTGTAAATTTAGTATATAAATATCCACCTAAATATATTGGTAGAGTATTTATA
>CAYPYI010000041.1:1462-12102 GCA_964415085.1 uncultured Tissierellaceae bacterium | reverse complement strand
CGATACTTATTCCATCAATTTCTTTTTTAGATAAATACATAAGTAATATTGCCACTATACTTACTATACTAGCATTTACAAGTGTTGCCGATAAACCTCCTACTTCTAGATAATCTACCAGTAAAATATCTGGACAGACAACTATTTCTTTTAAACCTATTATTATATTTCCTGGTGTATCTAATAAAAACGCTGTAATTAAAAATAACACGGGAAAAAATAATATAATTAAATATTCTTTAAATAAATCATTCTTCTTCTCCACTATTTCTCTCCTTTTAAATAGAATATTAATAATTATAACATAATTATATCCCAAATAAAAAGACAAAGCACATATTAAAATGCACTTTGTCTTTAATATCTTCTTTATATTTATATGTGTATAAATGCTCCTGGTCCTAATGGTAAACCAAATGCATACCATATACTGATTAATATAATCCATCCTACTAAAAATGCTCCTGAATATGGAAGCATTGTAGAAATTAATGTTCCAAGACCACTTTCTTCGTCATATCTTTTTGCAAATGTAACGATCATTGCAAAATAACTCATAAGTGGAGTAATTATATTAGTTGTTGAATCTCCTATTCTATATGCAGCTTGTGCAAGTTCTGGACTAAGTCCTAGGTTAAATAACATAGGAACGAATATTGGTGCCATTATAGCCCATTTTGCTGATGCTGAACCCATGAATAAGTTTAAGAATGCTGATACTATTATAAATACAATAATAAGTGGAAGTCCTACGAATTTTCTTGCTTCTAAGAATTCTGCACCTTTTACTGATAATATTGTACCTAAATTAGTTGTACCAAAATAGTTAACAAATTGTGCCGCGAAGAACGCTAACACTAAATATCCTGCTAAACTTTGCATTCCTGATGTCATAGCCTTTACTAAATCATTACTATCCTTAATTTTTCCAACAGTTTTACCATACGCAAGTCCTGGTATTAAGAATGCTAAAAGAATCATTAATAATAAACCATTATTTAAGAAATATTGTAAAGTCATTTCTCCTTCTGCATTTGGACTTTTAAATATTGCATTTTCTCCTACCATTAAGAAAGCCATAACTAATGCAAAAACTAAAAGTGCTAGTCCTGCATTTTTTAAACCCTTAGTTTCAATATCTGAAATTGGTGTATTATCAGCTACATAACTACCATGGTATTCTCCTAAGTTTTTCTCTACGATTTTTTCTGTTACTAATGTACCTATAAATGTAAGTAAGAAAGTTGACGCTATCATGAAAAACCAGTTAGCTGTAACTGCTATTTCATAGTCTATTCCTGCACTTACTAATGCTTCATTTGTAATTCCTGCTAGTAATGGATCTGTTGTACCTAATACCACGTTTGCTGAGAATCCACCTGAAACTCCTGCGAATGCTGCTGCAAGTCCTGCAATAGGATGTCTGCCTGCTGCTGCGAACATCATAGCTCCTAGTGGAACTACTACTACATATCCTGCGTCAGATGCTATGTTTGATATAATACCTGCGAATATAACCACTACTGTTAATAATTTTGGTGGTACACCTGTTAATAGTCTTTTTAATGATGTATTAATTAATCCTGACCATTCTGCTACACCTACTCCCAGCATAGCTACAAGAACTGTACCTAATGGTGCAAATCCTGTATAGTTTTTAGTTGCAGAGTTGAATATATGTCTTAATCCATCTGCATTAAGTAAAGACACTGCCTCTACTGTAACCATTTCTTCAGCTTTTGCGTCATAGAATTCTACACTTACACCTTTACTTGCAACTATTGCTGATATAATAATTACAATTATTGATAAAATAACAAATATCATTGCTGGATGTGGAAGTGCATTTCCTATTCTCTCAACTTGCTTAAGAAAACCTGAAACTTCTTCGTTATTCTTTTTCCCCTTTGTCAATGTTCTGACCCCCTTTAAACTTTTAGTAATATCTACAATATCCATTATATTATAAAAAATTAATATTTCAAGAAAATAAATTGTTGTTTGGCTTTTCACAAGGATTTTCGTAAGAAATTATTAATAATTTCTTACAACTTTTAATTGGGAAAACCTTTATTCTAACTAATTCTTTAAAATTTCTTACAAAAAAGTTACAAATAAGTTACATTTTTCCTTGATTTTTTCATTATATAGTATATACTTATAAATATAACAAAAAAGAGCATACCTAAGGGGGAGTAAATAGTGTTAAAAAAGTTAACAAGAAAGATAGTACTACCTATAGTTGCAATAAGTGTTATTAGTTTAAATGTAAACACTGCACATGCAAAATTAGGTGATGAGATTTTAGTTAATGGAATGACAAATGATGATATACAGACACTTCAAGAAGATTTAAGAGGTTTTGGGTTTTTAACAATAGATAATCCAACTAAATACTTTGGTAATGTTACTGAAGCAGCTGTATTGAATTTCCAAAAATCACAAGGCATACAAGAAACTGGAAAATATGATGAAGCTACACACAAAGCTTTTGAATCATTTAAAAACAATAAAATAAATACTATGAAAGAAAAAAATGAACTACTTACATATACTAGAGACTTAGATTTAAAAGATACTGGAGCAGATGTTTTAAAATTACAAGAACAACTTAAAGCTTTAGGATTTTTAGTTATTGATAATTGTACTGATTATTATGGACAAATGACCAAGGATGCGGTTAGTTTATTACAAGAAACTTATGGATTAAAAGCAAATGGAATAACAGGTCTTAGAACTATCGATTTAATCAATGATATATTACTTGGTAGAGTTAATAAAAAAGAAGTTCCAAATCGTGGTGCATCTAGAAATGTAAACGGAATTATTGGAACTGCTAGTAAATTAAAAGGTGCAAGATATTCTTATGGATCCATTGGACCAAATAGCTTTGACTGTTCAGGATTTACTAAATATGTTTTTGGTCAACACGGAATAGATTTACCAAGATCATCTGTAGGTCAAGCTAATTATGGAAGTAAAGTAGCAAAAGGAGATTTACAACCTGGTGATTTACTAATATTTAGTAATACATATAGAAAAGGACCAAGTCATGTTGGAGTTTACGTTGGAAACGGTAAATTTATACATGCTAGTACTTCTAGAGGAGTTGTAACTGACTCTATACATTCTGGATACTACAGTTCAAAATTCTCATATGGTAGAAGAGTAAAATAAAAAATTTATCCCATAGCAATATGCTATGGGATTTTCTTTATAGTAAATTAAAGGTCCTTCTTTTAAATAAGAAGGACCTTTTTATATTATATTGAACAAGGACTATAACCACATTCTTGACATTCTGAACATCCACCTGAGTGATTTAATTTTCCTCCACACATTGGACAAGTATCAGGGTCTTTTAATAATTGGCTTCCTACTAATCTGTTCATTTCTTGTTGTAATTCATTTATCTTATCTATATTACTTCTTTTATCATCTGTAATTAATACTCCACTTCTTGCACAACCATCTCTGTATATTGTAATTCCTTTTAAACCTCTTTCCCATGCATACATATAAAGATCTTCTACTTCTTCTACTGTAAACTCATTAGGAACATTCACAGTTGAGGATATACTAGCATCTATATATTGCTGCCAAGCTGCTTGAACCTCAATTCTAGATTTATAATCTAAATTAGATGTTGTTACTATATAATCTGGTAAGTCTTCTTCTTTTGTTATATTGTTTACTTCCATATATTCTTTAATTATTGGAGTAAACACTTTGTAATATGCATCTTCAGTATGAAGAGACTCAGATTTTCTAGTATATGCAATTTGGAATATAGGCTCTAAACCATTACTACATCCTATTAAAGTTGAAATACTTCCTGTTGGTGGAATAGTTAATAGCTGACTATTTCTTAGGCCATATTTTTCTACAAGTTCATATACATCTTTATCTACATTACTATTAAAGAATTCAGATTTTAATATTGCTTCTTTTTTATATTCTGGGAATGGTCCGTCTTCCTTAGCAAGTAAAGCTGACCCCCTTAAAGCCTCATTAATCATAACTCTTCCTATTTGATGAACTAAGCTTATGGACTCTTCACTACCATACTTTATTCCTAGTTTAATAAATGCATCTGCTACTCCCATTAAACCAAGGCCTATTTGTCTATATTTTTCAGACATTTCTCTTTGCTGTTCCAATGGGTGAAGTTTCATATTTTCATCTAATACTTCATTTAAATATTTAACTCCTTCCCTTACCATAACTCCAAAGTTTTCAAATTCAAATCTTGCATTTTTAGTATAAGGATATTTTACAAATTCACTTAAGTTTATTGAAGATAAGTTACAAGATCCGAAAGCTGGTAAAGTTTCTTCAGCACAAGGATTTACTCCAGCAAACTCAAAATCCTCATCTTCACTCATTAAATGCCAAGAGTTTATTCTATCACTAAATAAAACACCTGGCTCTGCCATATTCCAATTATTTATAGCTATCTTTTCAAAAATATCTTTTGCTCTTACCGTTCTTCTTATTTCTTCTCCTGTAGCTTCAACTTTAAAATATAACTCATAATCTTCATCATTTTTTACAGCTTCCATAAAATCATCAGTTATATTAACTGAAATGTTGGCATAAGTTATTTTATCTAAATCATTTTTTACATTTATAAAATCTAATATATCTGGATGTTGAACATCTAGATTAAGCATTAAAGCCCCACGTCTACCTTTCATTCCTATAAGACCTGTAACAAGTGAAAATAGTTCCATAAAACTAACAGCACCAGTTGTTGTGTTAGCAGCATTATTCACTTTAGCTCCTTTTGGTCTTAATTTTGATAATGTAAGTCCACATCCACCACCATATGAATAAGTTCTTGCTAAATATTTAGCTGTATCAAAAATATCTTCTATACTATCTTCCACCTTAGGCATTACATAACAGTTACTTAATGTAATTTTTCTTCCATCTTTATGAAGACCTCTTCCTGCAAGTATTCTTCCTGCTGGCATAAACTTCTTATCTTTAATACTTTTTGCAATATAATTATTACCATCACTTACTCTTTCTAAAAATCCATCAAAGTTTTCATTGTTATACCTATACTTTTTCTCGTATATATCCCTTTGTAAGTCTGACATATCCCAACCTTGTTCTCTAAGCCTTGCTCTTTCTTCTCTGTAGATAATATACTTCTTAGCAACATCTGGTCTTGTTTTCATAAGTTCAAGTTCAACATTATCTTGAATCTCTTCTATATTTACCTTTCCTACCTTTGTATATTTTTCTTCAATATAATCTGCTATTTTTTGTGCTAACTCCTCATCGACCCCTTCATCTGTCTCTCTCATAGCTTTAGTAATAGCTAACTTTATTTTATCATTTTCAAAATCTACAACTGATTTATTTCTTTTTTCAACTTTAATCATATTCGCCCTCCTAAAATCAATGAAAACTACATCATGTAGTGTAGTTTTCTTGTTATGGTACTATATATTATACCATACATTCTTTTTTTCGAAACTGTTATTTAATATTTAACGATGGTTATATAGTATCTAATCATCACGGAACTACTATATATGGCGTATTAACCAACTATTTATAGTTTCTAAAATTTCATCTTTTTTATCTTCATTTAATATCTCATGATAAAGTCCATCGTAAGAAATAAATTCCTTATCACTTGATGAGATATTCTCATATAGAGACTTACCAATTTCTATTGGCACTATAACATCTCCACTACCATGTAAAATTAAACAAGGATAATTATATTTACTTATATTTTCATCTACATAACTTACCGCTTCTATCAAAAATTCTCTATAAAATTTAGAAGTAGCTTCCTTTAATACTAAAGGATCATTTTTATAATCTTCTACAACTTGTTTATCACTACATATTTTATCTTCAACTACATTTTTTATTTTTTTACCTGGCATAACTCCACTTAGAAGTTTCAGTGCTTTTCCTCTCAATCCTTCTACTGGAGGAAGGGTTCCTACAGCAGGACCTGAGAATATTTGTCCTGATATCTTGTTAGGATAATCTATCCCATAAAGACATGTAACTAGTCCTCCCATACTATGTCCTAACATAAATACTTTTTTATCTGGATTTTCATCTATTACTAAATCCACCATACTATTACAATCTGATATAAAAGATTTATAACTATCAATATGACCTTTTTTAGATTTAGTCTTTCCATGACCTCTTAAGTCATATCTATATACAGAAAAACCATATTCATTTAATTTATCTTTAACGTATTCATATCTACCTATGTGTTCTGCAAACCCATGGTTAATTAATATCACTGCTTTTGCATCATTTACTATATCTTTTCTATATCTTAGAGATATATCTTCATTTATTTTTAAGTACTTATCCATACTACACCTCCGCTTCTAATTCATACCCTATAATTTAAATATTAATAAAAAAAGCATCCTTTAAGGATGCCTTTTCTTATTTTAAATAATCAAGTGCTAACTTACTCATTGATTTTATTCCTACTGGAATACAATCTTCATCCACTACCAAGTTTGGATTGTGTAGAGTTGTTTTTCCAATATTTTTATCTGATTCAAGTCCTAGCCAATAGAACACAGATGGTACTGATTTTGTAAATTCTGAAAAGTCTTCAGATCCTGATGCTGGATGTTCTGGTATTATTACATTTTCTTCACCTAGAATATCTTTAAAACTTTCAATAGCTATATCTGCTAATTCTTCATTGTTTGAAGTCATAGAATATCCTTTTACATATTCTACTTCAGCACTACATCCCATAGCTTCTGCTATATTTTGAGCTAAATTTGTAATCTTTCCTGGCATCATTTCTGCCACCTTTTCATTAAATGTTCTAACCGATCCTTCTAATACTACCTCATCACATAGAACATTATATCTAGTTCCACCCTTTATTGTTCCTACAGTAATTACTGCACTTTCCATAGGGTCTACATTTCTACTAATTATAGATTGTAAAGCAACTAATATTTGTGCTGCTGCTAGTATTGCATCATCTCCATTTTGTGGTTGAGATGCATGAGAAGCTTTTCCCTTTACAGTAATGAATAATCTATCTGATTGAGCCATCATTGTTCCTCTTCTAACAGCTACAGTTCCTACTTTTTCTCCCCAAACATGAAGAGCAAATGCCGCATCTACTTTAGGGTTTTCAAGTACACCTTCTTCAATCATGTATCTTGCTCCACCTGTAGGATTCATTTCTTCTGCAGGTTGAAAAACAAATTTAACATTTCCCTTAATCTCATCCTTCATTTCTGTTAATACTTTTGCCACTCCTAGAAGAATTGAAGTATGAACATCATGTCCACAAGCATGCATTTTTCCATCATTTTTTGATGAAAACTCAAGTCCTGTTTTCTCAGTTATTGGTAAAGCGTCCATATCTGCTCTTAGAAGAATAGTTTTTCCCTCTTCTTTACCTCTTAGTAAGCCAACAACACCTGTATTTGCAACTCCAGTTTCAACTTCTAAACCTAGTTTTTCTAATTCTTTTGCTACCAACTTTGAAGTTTCGTTTTCTTCCATACCTAATTCTGGATTTTCATGTATACATCTTCTTATTTTTACTATATCATCTATATGTTTTTCAACTAATTGTTCTATTTTTTCATTCATTTTCTTTTACCCCATTCCTTAATTAAATATTCCTACACCTGGTCCTAATGGAAGTCCAATTGTGTACCATACAATCATCATTAGAATCCATACGGCAAGCATTATCATACTATATGGAATCATTAAAGATAATAATGTACCAACTCCTGCTTCTTCATCATAATCCGTTATCATTTCTAATACAATTGGAAAATATGGGAATAGTGGAGAAATAATATTTGTTGTTGAATCTCCTATTCTATAAAGTATTTGTGTAAATCCTGGATTATATCCTAATAAGAACATCATAGGTACAAATATTGGAGCAAGTAATGCCCATTTTGCTGATCCACTTCCTATGAATATATTTATAAAGGATGCAAGGATTATAAAGCTTACAAAAAGTGATATTCCTGTAAATCCTGTAGCATCAAGTAAGTTTGCTCCTGAAACTGCCAAAATAAGTCCTAAGTTTGTCCAGTTAAAGTATGCTATAAACTGACCTATTATAAATGCTAATACTATAAATGAAGCCATTTTTTCAATTGCTTTTGTCATATATTTTGGTACATCTCCAGCACTTTTTATTTTACCTATGGATTTACCATATGGTATTGCTGTAACTAAGAATAAAATTAATAATAGTGGAATAATTCCTTTTAAAAGAATTGATCCATTTATTAATGATCCAGTTTCTGGGTTTCTCAAGAAACTTGTTTGTGGAATACATAAAGCTACTAAAATAACTACATATATTAAAAGACCAATACCTGCTGCTTTTAAAGCTTTATTTTCTTCCGCAGAAACTTCCTCCCTAGTTATTTCTTTTGAACCATGATATTCACCAAGTCTAGGTTCTATTATTTTTTCTGAAATAATCGTTCCTGTGATAGAAAGTACAATTGTTGATGCTATCATGAAGAACCAGTTAGCAGTTATAGGTATTTCTGCTGCTCCTACAATTTTAGAAGCTTCATTTGTTATACCTGCTAATAGTCCATCTGTCCCTGCTATAAAAAAGTTTGCACTAAATCCTGCTGTTGTTGCCGCATAACCTAAAGCAACTCCGGCTATTGGATTTCTTCCTATTGATAAAAAAATCATTGCTGCTATTGCTGGTATTATTACTATTGCAGCGTCTGATGCAATATTACCATTAATACCGATAAGCATTATTACAAATGTTATTAATTCTGGATTAGCACCAAGTATAGTTTTTCTCATAAAAGCAGACATAAGTCCAACTTCCTCTGCCAAGCCTATACCTAAAGTCATAGTTAGAACTAAACCTAATGGAGCAAATCCAGTGAAGTTCTTAACCGCATTTAGTAAAGCAAATTCCATACCTTCACCTGAAAGTAAGTTTTTAGCAACTACCACTTCATCTGTTGCGGGGTTTACTACGCTTAATCCTGCTTTAGATGCTATAAGAGATATAATTGCAATAATAACTATTAAGCTAGTAAATAAGATAAATGGATGTGGAATTTTATTTCCCACACGCTCTACCCAACCCAAAAAACCTGTGTTTTCTTTACCTTTAGTATTCATAATATTCCTCCTTCGTTAAAAATATATAATAAATTCCAAACTGTTTGGAATTCTTAACAATTTGATGAAAATTTTTTGGTAATTATTTTTTTAGTTTTTTTAGTTTTTAAATAATTAGCTAGAATCACTAGATCATAATAAGCTGAATATAATTTTCCTTAAAACTATAGTTCTTCAAAATACTTAATAAGTTCAACTATAATATCATAAGCTCTTATTAATACTTTCTCATCAAAATCAAACCTATCATTATGATGCCCTGCACTTAAGTCTGATCCATAAATCATATGAATTGCTTTTCCACCATTCTCTTCTACAAAGTTCATCATATATGCAACATCTTCTGAAGCCCCTAATATAGGATTTAATTCTATTTTATAATCTTTATCTTTTGATTCTATAAGATTTTTAAAGTTATTTACTAACTCTTCATCTACATTATTATAAGCTGGAGCACCGCCTACTTCTTCTATATGATATTCTAAATCATACATACTTGCAGCTCCCTTTATTACTTCTTTAGTTCTTATATTTAATAAATCTATAATCTCTGTTGTTTCTCCTCTTGTTTCAATTTGTAATTTTGCATCTGAAGGCACAACATTTCTTCCTGATCCTGCTTCAAGTCTACCTACGTTTAATCTACTCATACCACCTGATATTTGAGGAAGTGTGTGTAAATTTAGTGCACAAGTTGCAGCTCCAAGTAATGCATTTTTACCTTCTTCAGGTTTTGCTCCTGCATGAGCTGATTTGCCTTTAAAGGTTACATCTAATTTTGTTGTTGCTAAAAAAGCAGTTGTTCCAAGTCCTATAACTCCACTTGGTACTCCAAGGCCTATATGACCTCCCATGAAGAAATCTACCCCTTCTAGCACACCTGCTTCTACCATACTTTTTGCACCTCTTACACCCTCTTCAGCAGGCTGAAAGAAGATTTTAAACTTACCCTTTAAGCTATCCTTATTTTCTGCTATCCAACTTGCAACAAATAACCCTATAGTTATATGTCCGTCATGACCACAAGCATGCATAGCTACTGGATTTTTTGATATAAATCCTTCTTTAAAAGGTCTATGGTCTTCGTCTTTTGATTCTGCAACATCGTTTGCATCGATATCAAACCTCATCCCAATTGTTGGTCCTTCTTTCCCTGTATCTAGGCTCGCAACAAGTCCAGTATAACCTTCTAATATTTCAGTAATATCAAAATCCTTCTCTTGAACAGTTTTAGCATGATTTTCTAACTGCTCCTTTGTAGGAAGTCCCATTCTTGAACTATGAATTTTTTTACCATATTCAATATCATATCCTAATTCTTTCATATACTCAATTATTCTTATGGTAGTGTTAAATTCAAGCCAAGCTGGTTCTGCCATAGTATGAAACTTTCTTCTTGTTTCTATCATTTTACTTTCTAAATTCGTCATTTAGCTACCTCCTCTTGGTTATAGCCATAGTATACCCATAGTGCATTTCTAAAAACTTTA
>CAYPYI010000041.1:0-1362 GCA_964415085.1 uncultured Tissierellaceae bacterium | reverse complement strand
CCACAAGCTGCTTCATTCCCTATTAAGTGTGGTGCATCAAGTATTCCTATTTTAACTGCTTTAGCTAAATTTTCTGGATCTGTTAGTGGATCTTTATCTCCAGTATAAATATCCTTTATAGCTTGAATTATTAATTTAGCTTCTTTTACAAGTTCTTCTTTTCTATAATTAACTACTTTATCTTTAGTCATGTCGATAGAACCTAGGAAATCATTTTTAATTACTCCTCTAACAATTCTTGCAGATTCTATAACATCCTCACTAGTAGCTGCATGATGAGCTTCACAATATCCAACAACATGATATATATGTGGCTTTATAGCCATTGCTAAATAGCAACTTGAAGCAAGTTGACCTTTTGCTTGATATAAATCAGAAGGGAAACTTGCAAGACCTGCTCTTGCTTGTCTGTATATTTTAAAATTATCATCTTCTAAACTACTCATAAGTTCAATCTTAGCTAACATTTTTCCTAAATCTTTTTCTGGAGATATATTAGCTGGTACGTTAAACATAAATTGAGATATATAATTTTTAACTCCCATTTGCTTTGCATTATATGCTACTAGATATGCATCTGCTACTGCAACTGCATCATGTGCATCTCTTAAACTGAAATGGTGTGGATCATTAACTTCAACTGGAATATTTCTTTCTCCATGCCATTTCATAACTTCTTGATTTTCTCTTATTGCTTGATTTAGAGGTCTTTTACTTCTTCCATCTAATACTGAATACCAAAATAATGGAACAGCGCACCAAGCATTGTTGATGCTATCTTGTAAAACTTCTGCAAAAGGAATCATATTTCTTGTTCCACTGTAAGATCTTAGTAAAGGATAATTTCCTCTTTGAGCTGCATCAAAAAGTAATTTAAAATCATCTTTATTTCTTACTGGAACGCCTCCTGCTCCATCTAGAGATTTATCCATATTCTCCTGATCAAAGAAAAATTCTTGTGCATTTTGATCTGGCGCAACAGAAATTACATCTAAAACTTTAGCTTCTGCTATTTTTTCAATAGCATCTACAGTTTCGTCTATTGTACTAAGTCCTAGGTGATGTCTTAATAAAGGATAAGGATATTTAGAATTAATTCTATCAATTAAATTATCTTCATATCTTTCTATACCTTTATTCTCCATACCTTTTAAATATGCCATAGTATCATCTATATCTTCTGTACTATAAAAAATTTTATCAAATATATTATATTTTTCTGCAACATTACTAGCAGGCTCTGTTCCACCAAATATCCATTCTAGACTTTGTAAATACTCATCAGCCTCTATTTTTTCTTTTAACTCTTTTAAAATTTTGTTAAGTGGTTCTGGCGTTAATCTATATGATAAAGCAACCTTT
>CAYPYI010000040.1:0-12525 GCA_964415085.1 uncultured Tissierellaceae bacterium | reverse complement strand
TTCCACTTGATAAGGTTGAAGAAGTAGGAGTAAGAGAGATTATTACAAAAGAAGAGATGGAAGATGTAGTTACTATTTTAGAAGGTGATAGAAGTAAGATGCCTCAAAATTGGAACAGAAGATACAGATCTAATATGGATAAGATTAAATCTGGAGACATCTATGAAATTGCTGCTGTAGTAAGAAACTTAATGCTACTTGATGTAGAAAAAGGCTTATCTACTGGAGAAAGAAAGATGCTTAGTGATGCAAAACAAATGTTATTTTCAGAAATGGTATTAGTTTTCGAAAAATCTGTTGAAGATGTAGAGAAGTTTATTGCTAAATCGATAGATTATGAAAGTATTGAAGAAGAAGAATAGTTATATAATTTGAAAAGGGGGTGAAATAGTGATTCGTAATGCTTTACGAATATTTATAGGTATTATTGGGGGCCTATTAGGCTTTGGATTTTTAAATGTTTTAGATCATTTTAATGTTATTTTATTAGACAATACTGGCTTATTAGCCATAGCCTTGAATATAGGTGTTGTTCTAATATTCGCAATTATATTTTATATTATTTCACCGAGAATATTACGTAGAAGTAAAATTATGATAGAATTTTTGGAAAATGAAATACAGAAAATTCCAGCATCGGATATCATACTTGGAACTATAGGACTTATATTGGGTCTTGTAATAGCTTTTCTAGCAAGTCAGCCATTTGGAAATTTAGGTGGTCCTATAATAGGATCAGTAATTCAAATAGTTATATTTGCACTTTGTGGTTATTTAGGAATGAAAATAGCAACAAGGAAAAGAGCAGATGTTGATGGAGCTATAGAAAGACTAAGAGTAAAATGGAGAAACTCTGATAAGGTTGAAGTAGAAAAAAGAGTTGGACAAGAAGAAGGATTAAATATTCCAAAAATACTTGATACTAGTGTAATAATAGATGGTAGAATAGCAGATATTTGCAGTACTGGTTTTTTAGAAGGACCACTTGTAATTCCAGAATTTGTTTTAAATGAATTACAACATATTGCAGATTCATCAGATGATTTAAAAAGAAAAAGAGGTCGTAGAGGTCTTGATATCTTAAATAAAATGCAAAAAGAGTTGGATATAGAAATAATTATCCATGATAAAAAATATAAAGATATAAAAGAAGTAGATTCTAAACTTTTAAAGTTAACTCAAGATTTAAATGGTAAAATTCTTACTAATGATTACAATCTTAATAAGGTGGCAAATGTTCAAAATATAAAGGTATTAAATATTAATGAACTTGCAAATGCTGTAAAACCTGTTGTATTACCTGGAGAAGAGATGGTAGTAGAGGTAGTAAGAGATGGTAAGGAATCAGGTCAAGGCTTAGCATATCTAGATGATGGGACTATGATAGTTGTTGAATCTGGGAAAAGATATATAGGCGAGACAATAGATGTTGTAGTAACGAGTGTATTACAAACATCAGCAGGAAAAATGATATTTGGTAAGCCTAAAAATTTATTAGGAAACTAAACATAATTTAATAGTAAAATACAAGTTGTTATATTAATTAATATAACAACTTTTTTTATGTTTGTAATAAATAATAGTCATAATTTGCTAAAAATACTAAAGTAATAGCATTTTTAATGGCATATGCTATAATGGTTGTAAAAAGACTTTGGGAGGTTCATGTGAAAAAGAAATTTGTAAAACTAACAATAATAATATCAGTTGCATTAATATTAATAATAGGAATTATAAGTAGTATTAACGCCAGTTATTTAGATTTTTTAGTATAAGGAAATTACTTAATCAAAAATTTTTATCAAATGAAACTAAGATTCAATTAAAATATGAAGATATTGAATTATCTGGGGGATATGAGTTTTCAAAAGATGGTTTTAGAGTTTTAGAAAGTGATAATGAATATCTTTATGGAGTAATAGATAGAAATAATTTATATCGAACAAAAGGGATTAATGAAAAAAGAGAATTAGTCCAAACTTTTGATAAAAATATTATAACTATGCATACTTTAGAAAATGGTAATCTTCTTTTGACTACTAGTGAAAGTAGATGGATAGACAGTCCAAATGGAGATATTTATTTATCAGATGATAATGGTAAAAATTTCAAAAAAGTTCTAACACTTAAATCAGGAGATGCATACCACTGGAATATAGCATCAGATAAAAAAGGTAATGTATATATATCGGAATATGGTATCAAATCAGAAAAAGATAACGCAAGACGTATATATAAATCAGATAACTTTGGAGAGGACTTTAAATTAACATATAATCCTAAGAGAGAAGAAGGATATCATAATCATAAAATAATTGTTGATAAAAATAATGAAAATATTGTTTATCAAGTAATAGGTGATTTAAACAAGAGACTCTTAATATCAGAAGATAAGGGAGATAATTGGAGGAGTATAGACTGGGGAAATTATCATCCTACTAGCATTATAGATATAGGGGATTATTTAATACTTGGTTTAGATGGTGCCCCATATTCAGGAATAGCTAGATTTAATAAAGAAACAGAAAAAGTTGAAGAGGTATTTAAAACACCAAAACCATATGGTGGATCTATATATTCAATGATAGAGCATGAAGGTAAAATTTATGCAGGAAATATGTCATATAGTAATAAAGAGAAATGGCATGGTAGTATAATGGTATCAAAAGATAAGGGAAAAACTTGGGAAATAGAATATATATTTGATAAGTTATCTGAAGATATGGGAGTAGGATTAAATAAATTAGTATCTCATGAAGATAAATTATTTGTATTATGTCAAATTCCATATAAATGTCCTACTAGTGGCGAAAATAAACACTACTTTGGTACAATTGAGCTTGAATAGATTATAAATAGCACGTATAATTATCTTTTTAAAAGTCCTTACGTATGTGATATAATGATAGTTTAGTTAAGTAATAATACAAAAAATAAGGTATTTATGCTATAATTATCAAGAAGAGGTGAGATATAGTGTATAAAGGTTATAATGTTTCTGTTATTATAGCGGCAGCAGGAATGAGTAATAGAATGGGAAGTAAAATAAATAAGCAATTTTTAGTTATAGACAATAAACCTATATTAGCACACACAATAGAGAAATTTGAACAATGCACATACATTGATGAAATAATAGTAGTATCTAAAGAAGAAGAGGTAGAATATTGCAAACATGAAATAGTAAATAAATATGGATTTAAAAAAGTAAGACATATAATAAGAGGCGGAAAAGAAAGACAAGACTCTATATATAATGGAATACTAGCATTAAGTGAAAAATCTGATATTGTACTAACTCATGATGGAGCTAGACCTTTTATAAAAATAGAGCATATTGAAAAAGGTATAGAAGGTGTATTAGAACATGGATCATGTGTCATAGGTGTTCCTGTTAAGGATACTATGAAAGTAATTAGAGAAGATGAAAATACAGTTCATCACACACCTAAAAGAAGCCTTCTTTGGGCAGCACAAACTCCGCAATGTTTTTGGACTAGGATTCTAAAAGACGGATACGAGTATGCTATGGAAGAAGGAATAATGGGAACAGATGATAGTTCTTTAGTTGAAAAAAGAGGATATCCTATAAAAATGTTGATGGGTAGTTATGATAATATAAAAATAACAACTCCAGAAGATTTAATAATAGGAGAGTCATTATTAAAAGATTTAGATAAGTTAAAATCTAGTAAGGACTTTATAGTAAGTATTTAATTGGAGGATATAATGAGAATAGGATTTGGATATGATGTACATGAATTAGTAGATAATAGAGCCTTAATTATTGGAGGAGTAGAAATACCTCATGATAAAGGACTTTTAGGGCATTCAGATGCAGATGTTCTAATTCATGCAATTATGGACTCGATATTGGGTGCTTTAGCTAAAGGTGATATTGGTAAGCATTTTCCAGATACTGATATGAAGTATAAGGATATATCTAGTATAAAGCTATTAAGACAAGTTTATAAGGTTATGTTAGATGAGGGTTATGAGATTGGTAATATTGATGCTACAGTAGCAGCACAAAAACCTAAACTAGCACCATATATTGAAGATATGAGAAAGATAATATCAAGTGAATTAAAAACAGATATAAGTAATATAAATATAAAAGCAACTACAACAGAAAAATTAGGTTTTGTAGGAAGAGAAGAAGGAATGTCATCTTATAGTGTATGCTTGTTAAATAGGATTGACAATAAAGATTTAGTTTAGTAAAATAAATTCATTGGCTAAGAAGAGGAATAGTATATAATTAATATTCTCCAGAGAGGAAACAAAGGGTGAGATGTTTCTGAATAAATTGTTATAGAACCTGCCTTGGAGCTTTCTAAAAGAACGCTTGTTACGTTATAACTATCAAGAGGACTTATAACAAGTCTATTAGAGTGGTACCGCGGAAGTTAACCTTTCGTCTCTTTTTTAGAGATGAGAGGTTTTTTATATTTAAAAATGTTTTAAATAATGGAGGGATTTTTATGAAAATGTCAAATTTATATATGCCAACGTTAAAAGAGGTTCCAGCTGAGGCAGAAATACCAAGTCACCAGCTTTTATTAAGAGCAGGAATGACAAGAAGACTTGTAAGTGGAATATATTCATATTTACCACTAGGATATAGGGTAATAAGAAAAGTAGAACAAGTTGTAAGAGAAGAAATGGATAACTTTGGTTCACAAGAAGTATTAATGAGTGCAGTTCAACCAAGAGAATTATGGGATGCAACAGGAAGATGGGAAGACTTTGGTCCAGAAATGTTTAAGCTTAAAGATAGAAATAATAGGGAGTTCTGCCTAGGACCTACACATGAGGAATATTTTACTAGCACAGTAAAAAATGAGTTAAAATCATATAAACAATTACCACTTAATTTATATCAAATACAAACAAAATATAGAGATGAAAAAAGACCTAGATTTGGTTTTATGAGATCAAGAGAATTTATAATGAAAGATGCGTATACTTTTGATAGGGATAAAGAGTCAATGGAAGTTGCTTATCAAAATATGTGGGATGCATATGATAGTGTATTTACTAGACTTAAATTAAACTATAGAGTAGTACAAGGTGACTCAGGAGCTATGGGAGGAAATATGTCTCATGAATTTATGGCTATGAGTGATGTAGGAGAAAGTTTAGTAGCTTATTGTAATAACTGTGATTATGCCGCAACTGATGAAAAAGCTGAGGTTGTATATGATATAATTAATAAAGATGAAGAAGTTAAAGAATTAGAAAAAGTATACACTCCAGGAGCAACAACTATTGAAGATTTAGAAAAATTATTTGAATCAAGTGGAAGTAGATTTGCAAAAGCTTTAATATACACTGTAAGAGGAGAAACTCTAATGTGTATAGTACCAGGAGATAGAGAGTTAAGTGAGACTAAATTATGTAACTATTTAAAAGTAGGTTCTCATGAACTTGATATGGCAACAGATGAAGAAGTTGAAGATATAACAGGAGCTGTTAAAGGATTCTCAGGACCTATTGGATTAAAAGAAGGAACAAAAGTTTTAGTTGACTCAAGAATAACTGAAATGAAAAACTTGGTAGTAGGAGCAAATGAAAAAGACTATCACATCAAAAATGTAAATTATGGAAGAGATTTTGAAGGCGAAGTTGTAAAAGATTTATTAGAAATAAGAAAACATGATAAATGTCCAAAATGCGGTGAAACACTTGAAATGGCAAGAGGTATAGAGGTAGGAAATATATTCCAACTAGGAACAAAATACTCAGAAGGAATAGATGCAACATATTTAGATGAAAATGGAAAAAGTCAACATTTCTATATGGGATCTTATGGTATAGGTGTATCAAGATCTGTTGCAGCAATAATTGAGCAATATCATGATGAAGATGGTATAATATGGCCATTAGTAGTAGCACCATATGAAGTTGTAATTACAATTGTAAATGTTAAAAATGAAGAACAAAGAGAATTAGGATTTAAATTATATGAAGAATTAAAATCTAAAGGTTTAGAAGTATTAATAGATGATAGAGAAGAAAGAGCTGGAGTTAAATTTAATGACAGAGATTTAATAGGTATACCAGTAAGAATTACTGTGGGAAGAGATGCAGTAGATGAAATAGTTGAATTTTCTACAAGAAAAGAAAAGGTAAATACAAATATAAAAGTTTCTGAAATTGAAGAAAATATTAGAAATATATTCGAAAAAGAAGGATATAATAAAAATTTATAAATTGAGGACTTATTTTTATTCCTGATTTTTCGGCTTGTTTTTAGCATGAAAAGATACGATTTTTGATAAAAAGGTCAAATTTGTATGCTTTTTGTAAAAAAAGTAGAGATGGAGCATTTGAAAAAATTTAAAAATTATATAATAATGGAGGTATGAAGAATGAGTGAAGTAAGATTAAGATTTGCACCAAGTCCAACAGGATATTTACACATTGGTGGTTTAAGAACAGCATTATACAATCATTTATTTGCAAAAAGAAATAATGGTAAATTCATATTAAGAATTGAGGATACTGACCAAACAAGATTTGTTGAAGGAGCTATGGAAAATTTAATAAAATCATTAGAGTGGTCAGGTATAAGTTATGATGAAGGAGTATTTTTAGAAGATGGAAAAATTGTCCAAAAAGGAGAATATGGTCCATATATTCAATCTGAAAGACTAGGAACTTATAAACAATATGTAGATCAATTAATAGAATCTGGAAAGGCATATTATTGTTTCTGTAGTAAAGAAAGACTAGATTCAGTAAGAGAACATCAAAAATCAATTGGGAAAATGCCTAAATATGATGGTTTTTGTAGAAATATTCCATTAGAAGAAGCTAAAAAAAGAGTTGCTGATGGTGAAGAATATGTAGTTAGACTAAAATTACCAGCAAATACAGATATAAAATTCAATGACTTAGTAAGAGGAGAAATTACAATAAATTCAGATGACAGTGATGATCAAGTTTTATTAAAATCTGATGGTTTCCCAACTTACCATATGGCTGTTGTAGTAGATGATCATTTAATGAAAATAACACATGTAGTAAGAGGTGAAGAATGGTTATCATCAACTCCAAAGCACGTATATTTATATGATGCATTAGGATGGGAAAAACCAACATATGTACATCTTCCTACAGTATTAAATAAAGAAAGACAAAAATTAAGTAAAAGACATGGAGATGTTGCAGTAGAAGACTTTGCAAAACAAGGATACCTTCCAGAAGCATTAGTGAACTATTTAGCACTTGTAGGTTGGTCACCAGATAGTAATGAAGAAATTCTATCATTACAAGATATGGAAGAGCAATTTAGCTTTGATAGAGTTGCTAAAAATGGAGGTATTTTCGATAGAGATAAACTTGACTGGGTTAATGCTCAATATATAAAAACAGAACCTATTGATAGAATAACTAAATTAGCAGAACCTTATTTATTAGAGTCAAATTTAGTAGATGAAGAGTTTATAAATGAAAATGAAGAATGGTTAACAGAAGCAATTGACCTAGTACGTGAAAGTGTTCATAGATTAGAAGAATTCCCTGAAAAGTTAGAATTCTTATTTGGAAATGAAATAAAATTAGGTGAAGAAGAGTTAGAAGTTTTAAAAACTGACAGCATTTTAGATGTTATAAATCATATTGAATTTGAAGTAAATCAAGTTGATGAAGTAGATATGGAACTTGCTCAAGGTTTAATGAAAAAAGTACAAAAAGCAACAGGTGTAAAAGGTAAGAACTTATTTATGCCATCAAGAGTAGCTTTAACAGGTAGTGTTCATGGACCTGAATTTGCAAGTATATTATATCTTCTTGGTAAAGAAAATATTTTAGAAAGACTTGAATATATAAAAGAAACTTATTTATAATATTTTTTAGAAAGGGTGTGAAGGATAAATGAAACTATATAATAGTATGACTAGACAGAAAGAAGAGTTTATTCCAATAGAAGAGAAAAAGGTAAAGATGTATAACTGTGGACCAACTGTATATAACTTTATACATGTAGGAAATGCTCGCCCTTTAGTAATTTTTGATACATTAAGAAGATACTTCATTTATAAAGGCTATGATGTTGATTTTGTTGTAAACTTTACAGATATAGACGATAAAATAATACAAAAAGCTAATGAACAAGGCGTAAATTTTAAAGATGTAACAGAAAAATATATAGAAGAATTTATGATAGATGCCAAGGGATTAAATTTATATGATTATGAAACAATAAATCCACGCGCTACTGAATATATAGATCAAATGATTAACTTTATTCAAGGTTTAATTGATAAAAATGCAGCTTATGAAGTTAATGGCAATGTATACTTTGATATTAATAGTGCTAAAGATTATGGAAAACTATCTAAGAAAAATTTAGATGATTTAATTAGTGGAGCTAGAATTAAAGTAAATGAAGAAAAAAATAATCCAATGGACTTTGTTCTATGGAAAGCAGCTAAAGAAGGAGAACCATCATGGGAAAGTCCATGGGGAAATGGTAGACCAGGTTGGCATATAGAATGTTCAGTAATGAGTAAATCTATATTAGGTGAAACTATAGACATTCACTCTGGTGGGGAAGACTTACAATTCCCACATCACGAAAATGAAATAGCTCAATCTGAGACACATTCAGGAAAAACTTTTGCAAATTATTGGCTTCATAACGGTATGATAACAGTTGATAATAAGAAAATGTCCAAGTCTGTTGGAAATTTCTTTACAATTAGAGAGGTTAGTGAAGAGTTTGACTTAGAAGTATTAAGATTCTTCTTGTTATCCTCACACTATAGATCTCCAATTAACTTTAGTAAGGA
This sequence comes from uncultured Tissierellaceae bacterium, assembly GCA_964415085.1. Taxonomy (GTDB): domain Bacteria; phylum Bacillota; class Clostridia; order Tissierellales; family Tissierellaceae; genus CAYPYI01. The sequence goes on along the minus strand of CAYPYI010000040.1, from coordinate 3,727 downwards.
AATTATGGAACAAACAAAAAATGGATTAGATAGATTATATAACGCTAAGAACAACTTTGAATATTTGTTAGAACATAGAGAGCTTGAGAATGGAGAAGATGATCAATCTTTAATAGAAGGAACAAATAAATACAAAGAAAATTTTATAAAAGCAATGGACGATGATATAAACACTGCTGATGCTATAGCAAGCATATTTGATCTTGTAAGATTTGCAAATAGTAATATTAATGAGAATACTGGTAAAAATGCTATAAAGCATGTACTTGATATTTTAATGGAATTAAGTGATGTTTTAGGAATTTTAAGACGTGAAGAAGAATTACTTGATGAAGATATCCAAAATCTTATAGATGAGAGGATACGTGCAAGAGAAAATAAAGATTATAAAAGAGCAGATGAGATAAGAGATATTTTAAAAGAAGAGAATATTGTTTTAGAAGATACAGCCGATGGAACAATATGGAAGAGAGCATAGAATGATAGATAATAAAGTTTTTAGAAAAGTAAATGATAAGTTAACAAAAGAGGACATACTAATGTTAGGTCCTCTTCAACTTGCATATATTGGAGATGCTGTGTATGAGTTATTTGTAAGAACTCATGTATTAGATGGAAATAAAAGTGTAAATGAACTTCATAGAGCAAGTACTAAGTATGTAAAAGCAGATGCACAAGCAAACTTTATTCATAACTTAGAGGATAAATTGACAGAAAAAGAAATAGCAGTGGTAAAAAAAGGAAGAAATGCAAAATCAAACACATCTCCTAAAAATGCAGATATAGTAGATTATAAGTATGCAACAGGCTTTGAGTGCTTATTTGGTTATTTATATCTAAGAGAAGATTATGATAGATTATATGAGTTATTTATGGAGATTATAAAGGATAAGGAGGGTAAACATGAAGGTTAAGTTATTAAGATATACTCCAGATGGAGAAAAGCTTATAGCCTCAGCTGCTAAGCTTTGTTACTCGCCGGTAGGAGTAGATGAAATAGAAGCCAATTTAAATGTTGATAATATAGATTCATTTTTAAATATGTTAATTGATATGGGACATGAAAGTCCTATAGAACACGTAAGTTTTACATTTGCCGTAGAAGGTGTTTCAAGAACATTAACACACCAGTTAGTAAGGCACAGGATTGCTAGTTTTTCTCAGCAGTCACAAAGATATGTAAAACTAGATCAATTTGAATATATTATTCCACCAGCAATAGAAGAAAATGAAAAAGCAAAAGAGATATTTTTAAAAGCTATGCAGGAGGATCAAAAAGCTTATGATTTAATAGCTGAAGAACTATTTAATAAGTACTACAGTGAAAATATAAAAGAAGGTTTAAGCGAAAGAAAAGCTAAAAGTTCAGCAGAGAAAAAAGCTATAGAAGATGCTAGATATGTATTCCCCAATGCATGTGAAACAAAGATAGTATTTACAATGAATGCAAGAACATTACTTAATTTTTTCAGACTTAGATGTTGTAATAGGGCTCAGTGGGAGTGCGACACGTTCGCTTATAACGTAGCCTAAAAATTACGGAAATTGCGATATATCATATGATATATAACTATAATTCTGAAATATGGAATGAAGAAATCAAGGTTTTCTGAAACATATTCTCTAATCCTCCTACATGCATCTTCTACTGTAAATACAAGATGTATGAAGCTAGGTGAAGTCATCTGAATTATATCCTAACATATAAAGATGAGGATATAAGATAGGGTGGGAGTCTATAAAATGCCTATGGTGAGAATGTACTTAATTAGAATGTACTGACGAACTTGCGAAAATAAAGGGTCTAGATGCAGCACAATATAAGAAATTATATTGCTCATTTGAAATGAGGTAGCCAACCGACAAGTAAGTATTCCCGTAACGAAAGTCGCACATCAACCAAAAATGATGTAATGGTTACAGGCTCATAGTAAGCACCTAAGGGCATATGATAAAGATAAGAATTATGGAACGTGGAAAGTCATCCAGTAAAATGATAAATACTTTACAGGTAGGAGTTTACTAATAGTTAGGGAACCTAAATTATTAGGTGAAATACTATGAGGGATGATGAGAGTAGGGGCACAGTACCGAAGAAGATGTGGAAACATATTGGAGGGATAGCCCCAAGTCAATTATTTATAAGTTTAAGAGTTCAAATCGTTTAGCATTCGAGTATGAAAAAGTAAGCGTCTTAGGAGGCGAACTAAACAATTGGACTATTCAATAAGGTATTCAGAGTACTATAATTTGAAATGTACATTTGATAAACTATACGAAAGCTCCCAGAAGGGAAAAGTATTTACGAAATTGTTTGATACCATAAGTAGTAGGGACAATATATTACTTGCATACAGGACAATTAAATCTAATAGAGGTAGCAAAACGAGTGGAACTGATGGAAAGACAATTAAGGATTTGGAAATATTAACTGAGGATGATTTAGTTAGATATATTCAAAACAGTATGAAAAATTTTCAGCCAGGTAAAGTTAGAAGAGTATATATCCCAAAGAAAAACGGTAAAGTAAGACCTTTAGGTATTCCTACCATAAGGGATAGAATAATACAACAATCTTTTAAACAAGTACTAGAGCCTATTTGTGAAGCGAAATTCTTTAGACATAGTTATGGATTTAGACCACACAGAAGTGCTCATAATGCTATTGCTAGAGTACAACAGCTAGTAAATTTCGCTCAATGTCAATATGTAATTGATGTAGACATCGAAGGTTTTTTTGATAATATAAATCATAAAAAGCTAAGACAACAAATATGGACGATGGGCATTCAGGATAAGCGAGTTTTAAAAATCATAGACTTAATGTTGAAATCCGAAATAGAAGGTGAAGGAAAACCTAAAAAAGGTACTCCTCAAGGTGGCATACTAAGCCCCTTACTTTCTAATATAGTTCTAAATGAACTTGACCACTGGGTATCTTCTCAATGGGAAGATTTTCAAAGTGAAAAGGAATATAGTTCGAGAGGAAGTATGCATAGAGCATTGAAAAAGACGAACTTAAAGATCGGATATATAGTTAGGTATGCAGATGACTTTAAAATATTTACCAACAGTTATGAATCAGCATTGAAATGGTATCATGCTACTAAAGATTGGTTAATCAAAAGATTGCGATTAGAAATCTCTAAAGATAAATCAAAAATAACTAATCTTAGGAAAGCAAAATCAGAATTTCTTGGTTTTGAAATAAAAGCAGAAAACAAAAAGCGTAAAGACAAGAAATATGTAGCAATTGTATATGTTAGTAAAAAGAATAAAGAAAAACTTACTGAATTATTAAAAACTAGAGTTAAATTACTGAAAAAGAATCCATCGCCGTCAGAAGTTTATAAGCTGAACTCTATGATTAGAGGAATTCATAACTACTTTAGAGGAGCGACAGATGTATCCAATGATTTTTCAGATATTGCTTATAAAGTAAATAGGGTTATGTATAATAGGTTGCGGAAAAACTTTAAATATCAAAAGTTTAAGTTTAAGGAAGAACCATACTGTGATTACAATTATAAGACCTTTATAATTAATCACACTCCTATTATTCCTATAGGAGCTGTAAGGCACAAGCATAATTTCTTATTCAATCAAGAGGGAACTAAGTACACAGAAAAGGGTAGGAAAGTCCTTGAACATAATCTATTATCTAATAGAATGGCCCATGCAATAAATGAGCTAAGTAAAAACTTTATTATTAATAAATCAGTAGAAT
>CAYPYI010000039.1:0-12540 GCA_964415085.1 uncultured Tissierellaceae bacterium | reverse complement strand
AAAGGATTTATTGAAATAAAAGGTGTAACTCTAGAAAATGATGGGGTTAGTATGTTCCCTGATGCACCTACTGTAAGAGGTACTAAGCATGTTTATGAAATGGTCGATGCTGTTAAAAATGGCTATGAAGGAACTATTTTCTTTTTAATACAAATGAAAGGGCCACACATTTTTAAAGTTAATAAGAAAATGGACCCTGATTTTTATGAAGCTATTTTATATGCAAATGAAAATAATGTTAATATAATTGCTTATGACTCTATAGTTACAGAAGATAATATAATAATAAATAAAGAAATCCCTGTTATATTAGATTAAACATAATAAAAACACCTTTGATTTTAAATATAAATATATTTAATCCAAAGGTGTTTTTTATAGCTAAAATCTAATAATCTATTAAACTTATCTTTATTTTTAAAGACTTACTTAAAAAATTGTAATAATAAAACAAATAGAGATGTGGATTTATTATTTCAATTTTTATCTAATTATATTCATCTTATATCTTTTAAAATTAATATAAATCATCAAATCTAATTTGAATAGTCTCTTTATCCTCTTCTATTACATTTGGATTATATAACTGAATATTTCCAAGGCCAAATATTCTATTAGTATGTTCTCCCTTATCTACTCCTATAAAGGCACTTCTTACTTGTTCCATTTTAGAATCTAGGCTATCTATATGATGAAGCATTATCGCCTCTGGAGTTTTAGGTACTACAGGACTACCCCATTCTAAGTTACCATGATGTGATAATACTAAATGCATTAAATTTAAAATAACCTCTTCATCAACACCCAGTTCTCTTCCAACATTTTGAATTTCTGCAGACATAAGTGAAATATGACCTATTAAGCTACCCTCTGTAGAGTAATCATATCCTCCTGTTTCTTCATCCACACTATATTCTATTATTTTTCCCATATCATGTAGAATTATACCTGCAAGAAGCAGACTTTTATTTACAACTGGATAAAATTTGCATAGACTTTTACCTACTTGAAGCATATTATAGGTATGAAATAAAAGACCCTCTTCATAGTCATGATGAATTGAAATTGCAGCAGGATGTGTTTTAAATTTATCATTATATTTATTCCATAAATGCTTTACTAACCTTTGAACATCGTCATTTACAATTTCATTATCTATATCTTTTTCAATCTTATTTAACATTTCTGTCATTTTAAATGGAGCACCTATTGTATAATCTTGTATGTCAAAATCATCTCTTTGTTCCATTTCTTCTTTAGATACAAACTTAACATCTCTACCACCTCTAGATGTTAATTCTAAGTTTCCTTGGTATTCTCCAATAAGAAGTTCATTTAATTCTAAAAATCCACCAACCGCATTATTTACTAAAATATCAGCTAGTTCTTTATTAACTGACCATACTTTAATCATTATATCTCCAGTAATATCTCCTGCTTTAATAAATACATAAGGGTCTCCACCTTTTGTTTCTCTTAAAGATACACTTCTAATTTGTACAACTCCTGAAAATTTTTGTCCTACTTTTAATTTATCTAAAGTCATTTTCTCCACCTCAATTAATTTCTTTTCCACAGTTTGGACAGTATTTGTATTCTTTATTTAATACATATCCACAATGCCTACATTCATTCTTATTATGATAATATGTTTTATTTATTGGCTTATATTTAGAAAGATCTACATTTACATCTTTTCCTCTTTCTATATCATATCCTGTACTTCTATCAATTCTATAAATACTTTTACAGCATGATGTTTTTATATAATACTCTTTATCCCATTTTATTATTGGTATAAAAAATATACTAAGTTGTTTAAAATCCATATAACATGTAAGTCTACCATATGAACCACAATTATCACAAATTACAGTTTGCTTTAAATCTAGTTCTTCTCTATTGTTTTTAACTCCCATCAGAAAAAACATATTACCACCTATTCCGATTTATTTTCTTCTATATATTCTAATGCACAATCTTTACAAATACACACTTTACCTCTTTTTTCTACTGGAACTTTCTCAATTAATCCTTCTGGAAAATCAAAAGTAGTGCACCAACAATCCTTATTGCCTATTATACAACCATTATCTTTTCCACATATGGGACATATTCTATGTTCTTCAAGTTTTTGCATCTTAACACCTCTTATTTTTCTTTTTCTTTTTCTTTATATTCTTTTTGGTATTCTTTTAAACTTTTTATTTCACCACCAAAAAAATAAGCTTCTGATGATTTACCTATTGCAAAAGTACCACTTGCTGCTATGGCACTTGAACTTAAGTTTCCTATTCCTGGTACTAATTTACTTACTTGCTGAGCTATTGTTCTAAGGCCCATTGCAGCGCCCAAATTTATTCCTGCTGCCGCTAAATACTCAAAAGCAGTTTCTTTACTAAATTCTTTACAAGAAAGACCCCCTATTATACTTATCATTAACAGTTGTAAAGGCGTTAGTATTAAAGTATCTGCTATTGGTATTGGACTTAGTGCAATACCACCTGCTACAGTTGAAAATAAATTAATAACCTTATCTGATAATTCTCTTAGTTGATCTTTCCTTCCTTGTGCTTGGTAAAAATCAAGTAAGGTTTCGTTTGGAATATGTTTGCCTATTAAGTTAGATAGAGTATCTATATTCCATTCATCTTCTCTTAAACTACATACTGGAACTATTCCTAAATAATTGCTATTTATTATCTCTATACCTCTTGCCTTCTCATCATCATCTAAAAATTTATATCTATTAATATCTAAAACATCTTTTAACATATATTCATTTAACTTATTTATTAATTCTTCTTTATCTTTAAATTCACTTATAGGCCAGTGTCTTGGATTACCTAATGTATCAACCTTATTTAATACCAATATAACTGGAATATCTTTTTGAATTTTTTTATCTATTTCTTTTTTTATTCTTTCAAATAATTTTAAATCATTAGCTAAATTTCTTACTTCTGTTGCATTTATAACATGAAGAATTATATCTGGTTTATATTTTATTATATCGTCTATTAATAATTTCTCTACATCTAATTCTAATCCACCTTCTGGTGTTGTAGTTTCAAATATTCCTCTACTATCTATTACCGTCCAATTAGAATATTTATCTTCAAATTTAATTTCATGAACTACTGATTCAGCAGTTGTTGGTTTTATATCTCCTACCTCAGCTACATCTCTATTTGCTAGTGCATTTATTAATGAAGATTTTCCATGACCTGATCTTCCCATTGTGAATATTATAGGTGCTCTACTTGATACAATTAGCTCATTTACCATTTCATATAAGGGTGCCATTACCTTATCTTCTATAAATTTTTTAGCATCTTTTGGTAAAGGCTTTGAAATTAAATTATATAGCTTATCTATATCTTCTAATAATTTACTTGTTTTGTTTTTATCTATGGCCATTTTACCACCTCTTTGTATTCTTTATACTATTATATCAGAATTAGTATTTTTTTATGTATTTATTCAGAAAAAAAGGGAAGAATTTAATCTTCCCTCAAATTTTAGTATTTTGTATATTTCATAAATTTTGTAATTCCAAAGAATGTTGATATAAATGCTATTCCAAACATTAGTGTATATACTGAGATTAAAACTGCAGTAAAGTATGTTGATAATCCAAAATCTCCAAGTAACATTATCCCCATTATTACACCAATTATCCCTGTTAGTAGATCTATCCACCAATTTTTTATTCCTATTTTCTTAAAATCAATTGAAATTGCTATTTGATATATAGCATTTGTTAATACCCAAAATCCAACTAATATAAGTAATACTTGCACTGAAGCTAACTTATTTTTTAACATTAAAACTCCCAATAGTACATCTAATATTCCACCAATTAAAAAACTTCCCGTTGAAAAAACAGTCCAGGAAAAATACCTAATTATTCTTATAACTCCTAAAACGATTAAAGATGCTGCAAAGAAAGTAACTAAACTTACCGTAAACTCTACAGGATTAAGCATATTTATTATGCTTAAAGCTATTAGTAATATACCTGCAACTAATGATAACCATCTAACTCTATTAAGTCTTTGCATAATATCCCTCCTAGATATTATGTATACCCACTACTTTTAATTTTAATATATACTATTCTTATTATGTCATTTATACTATAATTAAAAGTGATAAATATATCACTTTTAAGGAGGAATTATATTGAAAAATAAATTATTTGGTTTATTTGGTTTTTTAGGATTTTTATCTTTTATACCAAAGCATAATGGAGATAAAAACTATTTTTTTATAATATTCTTTTCTTTTTTTCTTGGTTTATTTGGAATAAAATCGATTATGATTTAATGGATGAAAGACTTAAGGAAAATTTTATAAAAGCAAGCAATGTACTATCTTTATACTTTGCACTTACAGCATTTACTATACTTTTTCTACTAGATAGAAACATTTCAAGAGAAATTGTATTATTAACAGGTTCTATTTTATACACAATTAGTTTTTTTCTAAAACCTTTATTAATTTTGTATTATGAAAGGGAATGATTATGTTTGTTTGTAATGTAAAAAGATATAGAGAAAATATTAATATGACACAAAAAGATTTAGCAAATCGTGTTGGGGTAAGACGTGAGACTATAGTAAGGCTTGAAGCAAGTAAATATAATCCTTCTTTGAAGTTAGCTATAGATATAGCTAGAGTTTTAGATGCACATGTTGAAGACTTATTTATATTTGAATAATAAAAATGAGCTGAATATTCAGCTCATTCTTTTATTTATAATCTTTCAAGTTTTAATCCTGTTGATTCACCATTCAAATCTTCTTCTTCTAATACTTCATCAACTAAAATTATTTCCTTAGCTAGTGTTTCTGTTTTTATATAATCTTCATATTCTTTTACTGCTTCTTGAATTACTTCTGATCCATTGTAATATATATTTATATTATCTAAAACATCATAGTCATTATTTCTTCTCATAGTTTGTACTTTAGATATGAATTCTCTTGCATATCCTTCTGTAAGAAGTTCATCAGTTAAAGTTGTATCAAGAATTATAAATAAATTCCTTTCCATTGTTACATCAAAACCTTCTTTAGAGTGAATTGTAACTTCTACAAATTCTTCTGGAATTTCAAAGTCTTCACCTTGAAGATTTACTGTGATTGTTTCACCTTTATCAAAAGCTTCTACAGCTTCTCTTGCATCAATTTTCTTTAATGCACCTGCAAAAGGCCCTACTTTATTTCCTAGTTTTGGTCCTGCTACTGGGAAATTTGGTTTTAATGAGAAATTCATAAATTGTGATAAATCATTTTCAAATATAACATGTTTTACATTTAACTCCTCTTTTATAAGTGGAACTAAATCCGAAATCATATCTTCATATTTACCATCTATAACAACTTCATTAATTGGTTGTCTTACTTTTATTTTAACTGTTTCTCTTGAAGCTCTTCCAAGACCTACTAAATCACGAACTAAATCCATTTTTTCTTCTAAGTTTTCATTTATTAATTCTTCTTCTAATTCAGGATAATAATCTAAATGAACTGATTCTTTTCCTGTTAAGTTTTGGTATAACTCTTCTGAGATAAATGGAACAAATGGTGCTATCATTTTAGTTATTCCAAGTAAAACCTCATAAGTTGTATTATATACTGATTTTTTATCATCTGTTAATTCTGTAGACCAGAATCTTCTTCTATTTCTTCTAATATACCAGTTTGATAAATCTTCAATTACAAATTCCTGAATATTTCTTACAACTCTTGTTATTTCAAATATTTCCATATCTGAAGTAACTGATTTTAATAAGTTATTATATTTTGATAATAACCATCTATCTATTTCTGGTCTATCATTATATTCTATAAAGAATTCTCTAGGATCTACTTCATCTGTATTTGCATACATTGAGAAGAAATTATAAACATTTTTAATTGATCTAAAGAATTTACTTTCTATTTCTCTTAATCCATCAATATCAAATTTAGTTGGAACCCATGGTGGAGATACATATACTAAATACCATCTTAATACGTCAGCACCATATTCATCAAACATCTTAAATGGATCTACTGTATTTCCTCTTGATTTAGACATTTTCTTACCTTCATTATCAAGTACTAAATCATTTACCAATACATTTTTGTAAGGAGCTTTTCCTGTTACAAATGTTGATATAGCAAGTAGTGAATAGAACCATCCTCTTGTTTGGTCAATTCCTTCTGAAATAAAGTCTGCTGGGAATAATTTATCAAATTTATCTTTATTTTCAAATGGATAATGCCATTGTGCAAAAGGCATTGCACCACTATCAAACCATACGTCTACTACGTCTTTTTCACGAGTCATTACTCCACCACATTTATCACATTTTAAATGTACATTATCAACATATGGTCTGTGAAGTTCTATAGACTCATCTATATCTTCAATTGCTCTTTCTACAAGTTCTTTTCTTGAACCTACACTATCTGTGTGGTCGCAGTCATTACACTTCCATACTGGAAATGGTGTTCCCCAGTATCTACTTCTAGATATTGCCCAGTCATTTAAATTTTCTAACCAGTTACCAAATCTACCTTCACCCACGTGTTCTGGATACCAGTTTACTGAATTATTGTTTTCAATTAATTTATCTTTTAATTTAGTTACTTCTATATACCAAGATGGATTTGCATAATATAAAAGAGGAGTTTTACATCTCCAGCAATGTGGATAATTATGTTCCATTCTTTGTTTTTTATACATTTTATTTTCATGTCTTAAATACTCTATTATTTCTGGATCTGCATCCATTACAAATTTGCCTTTCCATGGAGTTTCTATAAACTCTCCACTTTGAGCTACTGGATTTAATACTGGCAGGTTATATCTTTGTCCTGTTTCATAGTCATCTTCACCAAATGCAGGTGCTGAGTGAACTATACCAGTACCATCTTCCATAGTTACATAGTCTGCAACTGTTACAAAGAAAGCTTTTTTGTCAGTTTCTACAAATGGAAGTAATTGTTCATATTCCATATATTCCATATCTTGTCCAGTCATTTCTTCTAAAACTTCATAGTCTTCACCTATTACTGATGTAGCTAATGCTTTTGCAAGATAATATATTTCATCTTCTTGTTTTACTTTTACATACACTTCTTTAGGATTTACTGTTAATGCAACGTTTGAAGGTAATGTCCATGGAGTAGTTGTCCATGCTAAGAAATATTCATTTTCTTTACCTTTAACTTTAAATTTAGCAACAACAGTTTCTGATGTAATTTCTTCATATCCTTGTGCTACTTCGTGTGATGCAAGTCCTGTACCACATCTAGTACAATATGGAAGTATTTTATGACCTTCATAGATTAATCCTTCTTTGAAAAATTTATCTAATATCCACCAAACTGATTCTATATAATCATTATTTAGTGTTACATATGGGTCATCTAAATCTATTAAGTAACCCATTCTTTCAGTCATTTCTCTCCATTGCTTTTCATATTTAAATACTGATTCTTTACAAGCTTTATTAAATTTCTCAACACCATATTCTTCTATATCATGTTTATTTTTTAAGTTTAATTGCTTTTCTACTTCTATTTCTACAGGAAGTCCATGAGTATCCCAACCTGCTTTTCTTTTTACTTGATAGCCCTGCATAGTTTTATATCTACAAGTTAAGTCCTTTATAGATCTTCCCATTACATGATGTATCCCTGGTCTTCCATTAGCTGTTGGTGGACCTTCATAAAACACAAATGGTTTATCTTCATCTCTTGTTTCTACTGATTTATGAAGTAAATCTATTTCTTCCCAATATTTACTTATCTTATGCTCCCTGTCTTTAACAGGTTCGTTTGATAATGCTTTAAATTTTGCCATCCTAATCCTCCTTCTTTATATTAAAAAATCCCTAAGTCAAAAAGACTTAGGGACGAATTTATCGCGGTACCACCCAAATTATAGATTAAATCTATCACTTGAAGTAGTATAACGGTCTACATCCGGAATATCTTACTTATTTTCAGATACTCTACTTAAAGGTGATTTTCATAAAGTTCTTTACTAATAATCTTTCAGCCGATGGATTATCTCTCTTCTAGTAAATTTTAACCTTATTACTGTCCTTTTCATTGTATTTAATCAAATTTTTACTTACACTTAAATATACTGGATTTTAAGCAGTTTGTCAAGTTATATTGAACTTTTAAAATTGAAATTAGAAAACTCTCAAATTTTACCTTCTTAAATCAAATAAAAACTCTATCAAGTTAAAGTAGTAATATTTTTTATTAATTTTAATATATTTAGGGTATAATATATATAAGATAAATTTAAAGAAAGGATGATTCATATGAAAAATCCAGATAATCTAGAGCTTTTAATTACAACTACTGATGAATATATAATTAATCAGGTAAAAGCTATTCTAGATGATAACAATATTCCCTATATACAAAAAGATCACAATACAGGTGGTTATATGCGTATTATAGGTAATACATCTATATACCCAACAGATATATTTGTAAGTGAAAATAATATATTTATTGCAAAAGAGTTAATAAATTTTTTAGTTAAAGAATAAAATTCAAATAAAAAAAGCTCATTTAAAATGAGCTTTTTTCTTTTAATTAGTCTTCCATTACAGTTCTTCCTGCTATTTTACCAAATACTACTATATCTGCTATGGCATTTCCACCAAGTCTGTTTGCTCCGTGAATACCACCTGTAATTTCTCCTGCTGCGAATAATCCTGGTATAACTTCTTTGTTTGCATCTAAAACTTGTGCCTTTGTATTAATTTCAAGTCCACCCATTGTATGATGTAATGCTGGGAATCTTAATGTTGCATAGAATGGTCCTTGATCAATTTTATCTCCCCAAACAGCTCTACCAAATTCTGGATCTTCTTTTTTATCAACATATTCATTGAATTTTTCACAAGTTGCTACTAAATTTTCTGCTGGTACATCAATTGCTTTTGCTAAATCTTCTAATGTTTCAGCTTCTACTACAATTCCTTTATCAATTAATACATCTAATTTTTCTCCTGATAAAGTTAATCTATCATCTGAAATAACTTTACTATCATTAATCATGTAATATTTTCCATCTGTTTGTTCAAAAGTTGCTAGGCAAAGTTCATCTCTACCGCCGTCTTCTTTAACATATCTGTTACCTTCTTTATTTATAAAGAAAGAATCTTCTACGTTTATTGATGGACCAAATCTATTTCCTGGCATTGGTAATAATTGAATATGTTCCATATCAATTACACTAGCACCTATATCTTCTGCCATTAAAATACCTTCTCCTGTTAATCCTGGAGCGTTTGTTGATGTTATATCTTCAGGTAAGTTATCTTTTGTATAAACACCATCTGCTAAATATTCTCTAACCATTTCAGCATTTGCTGCATAACCACCTGTAGCCATTATTACACCTTTATCTGCAAGTAGTGTATAGTTTTTATCGATACCTTCAGCTTTAACTCCTACAACTCTTCCATCTTCTACAACAAGTTCTGTTGCCTTTGTATTAAGTAATATTTCACAGCCTTTATCTGTTGCTGTTTTTTCTAATACATTTATGTATCCTGTTCCTAGTGGCTCTTGTGTTTGGTTTGATCTTTCCCACATAGCTCCTACTACTGAACCAATTTTTTCTTTCCATTCTAGTCCATATCCTTCTAACCATTGAACTCCGTCTAGGGCATTTTCAGTTAATACTTTTATAAGTTCTGGATTACCTACTTTATGTCCACCTTCATATGTTTGGTTAAAATGATGTTCTACTGAGTCTTCTATTCCTTGAGCTTTTTGTTTTTCAGGATTTACTGCATTATAAGCTCCACCTGCTAATATTGTATTACCACCTAAAGCTGGCATTTTTTCTATTAGTATTACAGATTCTGCACCATTTTCAAATGCACTAACTGCTGCTGATAATCCTGCTCCTCCACCACCAACAATAACTACATCTGCTTGTTTTTCTTCATCTGTTTTTGCTACTTCTTCTTTTTCTATCTTATTTTTATAATCATCAATATTTACTCCTGCATTTTTTAATGCATTTTCAACTGCCATTTTTATACCCATACTACTTACAGTACAACTTCCCACTGCATCTACTGCTACAGTTTGATTTTTTATTATTTCTTCAGGTATAGTTTTTATTGCTGGATCTGATACTCTAACTGTTTCATTGTGTTCTAAAATATCAATATTTTTTATCTCACCATTATCAAGTTCTACCTCTACCTTAATAATTCCACCATAACCTGCTGCTTCACCTTCAAATTTTCCTGTAATTTTGTCAGAAGTTTGTTCTTCTTTATCATTACCTTCCACTGGTGCATCTTTTTTACCACAGCCTACTAACATCGTAAACATCATAGTAAATATCAATAAAAGTGCTAGTGATTTCTTTGACATTTTCATATTTCTCCCCCTTAAACAAATTGATATGTATTTGATTGTTAATAATTTATCATTCATTAATATTACCAGTTTATTACAAATTTGTAAAATCTACTTTTCATGCCATTCTCGTTATTTCTTTGTCAATCAGTGTATATATTTGTTTACATTGAAGATTACATATTAAACTCATCTATTTCGTTAATTTTTAAACTATTTCATTTTTTCATATAATATTGTTAAATATTAATCTTATTAGCTTAAAATAAAAGAGTATCTTTAGTTTTTTATAAACTAAAGATACTCTTAATTAATGTGTTCCTTCAATAACTTCTATTCCTAAATCCTCAAATATTTTTCTATTTTCTTCATATCTATCTGCTTTACAATTTATTGCACATGCTCCAAAATGAACTGTTTCTATTCCATTATCTTTTAATCTTTCTGCAATTGAGTAAATCTTTTCTTCTTTTTCTTCAAAACATCTTGCACAACTAAAAAATGCTGCAAGTTCTACATCTTCATCCATATATCTTTCAAATGCTTTATCCTTGTTATTATAAGCTCTAAAGCATCCCATAGATGAACACTTTCCACTTGTTCTATTACACATAAGTATTGCTATTTTTTTCAATTAAAAACACCATCCTGTATTTGTCTTAATTTATAAATCATAGAATCTGTATTTAATTCTATCATATCCCTAGTTATAAACTCGCCTTTTTTAATATCTTTTAACACTTTAGTATTAGAATCAATAAGTCCTATAGGTACTAAGTTTTTATCTTTAGCATTTTCGTATGTGTCTATCTTGCCTAATATTGTATATCTTCCAATACCATCTAGATATTCACCTTTTTTTAGATCTCTTTTTGCCATTGCTACAACTTCTGCAACAGGTTTACCCTTAGGTGCTATTGTTGGTTCATTATAAAAATAAGCTCTCGCTACTGTAATTGGCGTTTCTAAACTTGTTAAATGATATGGTCTATATAGAACATAGTTAGGCCCATCTCCCATACTTAAATACTTCATTTCATCTTTAACTTGTGGTAGGTCTGTAGATACTACTGCAAATACACCTGGTGCTATTCCATGAACATAATCAACTACACCCTTTTTATTTAGTATTCCACCTTCTTCTTTTGTGTTAAATACTTTTGGTAAATCTTTAACCTCACATGTAACTCCATGAGAACCAACTATATCTGGAATAAGACCTGTGGCATTTGACATAGCTGCCATTTCAATCATTGTATTAGTTCCATCAACAAAGGATGTAAGTATTACAGGATTTAGGTTTTTCTTTTCCGCCTTTTCCTTTAACTTATCTGGTGTTGCAGTATAATCTATAGGATTATTCTTTCCCTTTCCTATAGCAATTATTTCAAAACCTAATGCATCAGCAAAGTCATATATTTCTTTAACACTTCCAGGTTCATCACCTGCTGTTCCTGTATATACAACTCCTGCACTTTTAGCTAATTTCGCTAGAATTGGCCCTACAGTAACATCTGCTTCAATGTTAACCATTACCATGTGTTTTTTATTCATTATTGCGTCAAGGGCTATTTCAGCTCCTGTGTTAGGTACTCCTGTTGCATCAACTACAACATCAATTAAACTAGATTTACTTGCTAGGTCAGTCCTACTACTAGCTACATATTTGTTATTTTCAATATTTTTATCTATTTCTTCTATTGTATTACATATTACTATATCTTCATCTTTAACTCCTGCAAGCTTGTATGCTTCAGTAGCATCTTTAATATTTCTACTTATCACTAAAGCAGGTTTCATTCCTCTCATAAGCATCATTTGGCTTACCATTCCTTTGCCCATAAGTCCTGCACCTACTAAACTAACTCTTATTTCTTTATTTTCCTCTTCTAATAATCTTAATTTATGATTTATTCCTGCCATTAATAATCCCCCTAATTATTCGAAGCATGAAGCGCTGATACATATGCTGTTGACCATGCCCATTGAAGATTAAATCCACCACAATCTCCATTAATATCAAGTAATTCTCCTACAATATAAAGTCCATCTACTAGTTTTGATTCCATGCTTTTTGGATCTATATCTTCTGTATCAACACCACCTGATGTAACCTGTGCATGTTTAAATCCTTGAGATC
>CAYPYI010000038.1:0-12622 GCA_964415085.1 uncultured Tissierellaceae bacterium | reverse complement strand
TATTTAATCTAAATCATCTTGACTTTCAAATTAATAAGGAGTATTATAAACATATCAAAAATAATTGATGTGAGGTGAATTATGACTTTAAATAATAAAGAAATTGTAAGCATTTTTAAAGCACTTTCAGATGAAAATAGGATAGAAATATTAAGCCTATTAAAGCATGAAGAGCAATGTGCTTGTTTATTATTAGAAAAATTAGATTTATCTCAATCTGGATTATCTTATCATATGAAAATTTTAACAGAAGCTGGACTAGTAGATGCTAGACCAGATGGTAAATGGATAAACTATAAGATAAATGATGAAAATGCTAAAGAGTTAATTTCAATATTAGAAGAGATATTTAAGTAGTCATCTTAATTGATGACTTTTATATTGAAACTCATATCAAAATATTTTGATATAAGGAGGTTTTATGTGTTTAGATTTATAGAAAATCAAATTTTAAAAATGAACTGGCTTAATGATTTAGTAGGAAGAGGCTTAATAAAATTAAATCTTGATTTAAATACAAGATTAGGAGCTAGCATACAGTTTTTTATTTATGATGTAGTTAAGATAACTATATTATTATGTACATTAATTTTTGGAATATCCTTTATTCAAAGTTACTTTCCTCCAGAAAGAAGTAAAAAAATATTAATGAAATTTACTGGAATTAAAGCCAATATCGTATCAGCTTTACTTGGAACTATAACACCATTTTGTTCCTGTTCATCAATACCATTATTTATAGGTTTTACTAATGCAGGTCTTCCAATAGGAGCAACATTCTCATTTCTAATATCTTCTCCCATGGTAGATTTAGGATCATTAATATTACTTATGAGTATATTTGGAGCGAAAATTGCAATTAGCTATGTATTATTAGGACTAGTAATAGCAGTTT
Source organism: uncultured Tissierellaceae bacterium (assembly GCA_964415085.1). Classification (GTDB taxonomy): domain Bacteria; phylum Bacillota; class Clostridia; order Tissierellales; family Tissierellaceae; genus CAYPYI01. Next base: position 11,727 of record CAYPYI010000038.1, on the reverse strand, counting down.
TAGGTGGTAGTCTTATAGAAAGATTAAATATGTATGAGTACATAGAAGACTTTGTATATGATGATAAAGGAAATAGTAATGAATCAGATTATAATTTAACTTATTCTGAAAGGATAGCCTATTCTAAAAATCAAGTAAAAGAGACATTTACAAAAGTATTTCCATACATAATACTTGGTGTTGGGATAGGTGCATATATACATAACTGGATACCCATGGAATTAGTAGAAAAATTATTAGGAAGTAACAATAAATTTGGAGTAATAATAGCAACTCTAATAGGTATACCAATGTATGCGGATATATTTGGAACGATTCCAGTAGCTGAAGCACTTCTATTTAAAAATGCAAATTTAGGAGTAGTTCTTTCATTTATGATGGCAGTAACAACTTTAAGTCTACCGTCTATAGTAATGTTAAGAAATGCAATAAAGCCAAAGTTGTTACTAGTATTTGTATCAATATGCATATTTGGAATTATAATAGTTGGATATGTATTTAACTTTTTTCAATTATTTTTAATATAGGAGGAATAAAAATGTTTTTTAAAAAGAAAAGAAATAATAAAGAAAGTAATAAAAATTCAAGAATAAAAATTTTAGGCTCAGGTTGTAAAAAATGTAATAATTTAGAAAAACAGCTAAAGAGTATTCTTATAGAAAATAATATAGATGAAGAAATAGATCATATAACAGACTTTAAGGAAATAGCTAAATATAATACTATGAAAACACCAGCTATAGTAATTGATGGTGTATTAATGAATGATAAATATTTACAAAACAAAGAAAGCCTTGAAAAACTTATAAAAGACTTTTTAATATAGGTGATATAATGGAAAAAATAGAGATACTATACTTATGTGTTCACAATTCTTGTAGAAGTCAAATTGCAGAAGCTCTAACCAATCATTTTTATGGTGATTATTTCATAGCTTATTCAGCTGGTACAAGTATTAGTAAAGAAATAAATTCTGATGCAGTAAGAATATTAAAAAATATGTATAAAATAGATATGTTAAAAAATCAAAAACCTAAGCTTATTGATAATAGTAAAAAAGTCGATTTAATAGTAACTATGGGTTGTAATGTAATATGTCCAACTGTTAATTATGAATGTGATTATCTAGATTTTAATATAGAAGATCCTACAGGTAAAAGTGATTTATTCTTTGAAAAAACTATAGAAGAAATTAAGACTAAAATAGATTTACTATTGAAAGATTTATCTGGATTTTAAATAGAATCTTTTCTATAATTATTAGTATAATATATGTGATAATATTTAAATAGGATATAAGTTTATATCCTAACAGCTAGGAGGGATAAAATGGCAGAATTTAAATATGAAATAGTAGAAAGAATTAAAGTTTTATCAGAAAAGGGAGACTGGACTAAAGAATTTAACAGGGTTAGTTGGAATGAAAGAGAGCCTAAGTATGATATAAGAGATTGGAATCATAATGAAGGTAAGATGGCTAAGGGTATAACATTAACAGATGAAGAAGCAAACTTACTAAAAGAAGCTTTAAATGAAAAACTTTAAATAAAAGAAAACTCCATAGGTTAATTCCTATGGAGTAATTTTTATAAGTCTTTAATCATATCAACATGTGGGATAGTTCTGTAATCATAAGGTTTACCTATAGTTGTATAACCTAATTTTTCATAAAAAGGTTCTACACTTGTTCTACCCATTAAGTAACATTTTTCATAGCCTTTTTCTTTTGCTAAGTTTTCAATAAAATCCATTAAATAAGTCCCAAGGCCCATACCTTGATATTCATCATATAAAGCTACATTTCTAACTCTTGCTACACCTGGTTTGTGTTCTGTTAAAAATACAGTACCTACTAGTTTTCCATCAAGAAAAGCTCCATAAATTTCCATATCTTTATCAACACTCAAATCATCATCCTTAATATCTAAACCCCAAGGTTTTCTAAATACTTCGTTTCTAAGGTGGACAGTTTCATCATATTCTTTAGAACCATATTCTATTTTTCTCATAACAATAGCCATAAAAATCCTCCTTTATAAAAGTTAAAGTATAATTCTTATTTTAATTATACCATTATTTACTCTCTAAATCACAGTTTATTAAGATAAACTGTTAAAATAAGTTTGTAATAAAGTGTTAGTTCGATATAATTATATGTGTAAGATAAGGAAAGTCCATACTCATTTATTATGTGAATAGGAGGATTTTAATGACTAAGAGATTTGAAGGTAAGGTTGTCTTAATTACAGGTGGCTCAGGTGATATTGGAAAAACATCAGCAAAACACTTTTTAAATGAAGGTGCTAAAGTAGCCATAGTTGGAACAAATGAAGAAAAACTAAAAAAAGTAAAAGAAGAATTAGGTGATGTTTTAACTATTAAAGCAGATGTTACAAAAGAAGAAGATGTGAAAATGTATGTAGAAAAGACATTAAGTGAATATGAAAGAATAGATGTATTTTTTAATAATGCAGGTACTGAAGGGGTTATGGGAAATATAGTAGATCAGGACTTAGAAGATTTTAGAAGAGTACTTGATATTAATGTTCTAGGTGTATTTTTAGGTCTGAAACATGTAATGAAAGTAATGGAAAAACAAAAATCTGGAAGTATAATTAATACTTCATCAGATGCAGGACTTGCAGGTTCTCCAGGTTTAGCACCATATGTAGCTAGTAAACATGCGGTTGTAGGTCTTACAAAAACAGCAGCACTAGAAGGTGCTAAAGATAATATTAGGGTTAACTCAATTAATCCAACTAACATAGAAGGTAGGATGATGGAGTCAATAGAACAGGGACTAAACCCTAATGATCCTAAAGGAATAAAAGACGAATGGACAAGTGAGATTCCACTAGGTAGATATGCAACACTTGATGAGGTAGCAAAACTTGTGTTATTTTTAGCATCAGATGATGCTTCATTTATTACAGGAGCACAATATATAATAGATGGTGGAATTTTAGCATAATAACATAATAAAAGGTAGCAAAGTTTGAACTTTGCTACCTTTTTCTTCTTAGATTTTTTTATAAATTATATAACTTATCATTATTTTTACAGTAAACTTTAGAAAGTGTATTTACTACTGAAAAAATCATTATAGATGCAAGATTAGAAGTATTATTATCTAAATCAAATCTTGGTGAAACTTCAGCTATATCAAAACTAAGTGTTTTTTTAGATTTTAAAATGTGATTTAAAAATACTAAAACTTTCTCAGGATCAAGTCCTAAAGGTTGTGGAGCACTTACTCCCGGTGCGAATGCAGAAGAAAATACATCAGAGCATATTGTTACATAAATATGATCTTGATCTTTTATAAATTCATCTACTTTTTCCATCATAGTGTAAGTATCCATATGTGAAATATCTCTTGCTAAGATATACTCAACTCCTAAATCATGAGCAGTTTTAAATAAATTTACTGTATTACTATATTTTTGAATACCTATGCAAAAGTATGAATAATTTAAATTGTTATCTTTTGTATAATCGGCTATTTGTCTAAACATAGTTCCTGATGATGGACCATTATCATAGGGTCTTAAATCAAAGTGAGCATCGAAATTAATAATACCTAAATCAAGTTTCTCACTACTTTTATCTAAATTTTTCATTATTCCTTTATAGTGACCAAATGCAATTTCATGGCCTCCACCTAGAAGTATTGGAAATAAATTTAAATCAAGAATCTTATCTACTGCAGTTGCTAAAGCTTCTTGAGCTTCATTAAGGCTAGAACCATCACAACAGTAAATATTACCTGCATCATATAAAGCTACCTCTTTTGAAAACTGACAAGGTAGATTTGCAAGTTCAGTTCTAATACTTTCAGGACCATTTGCGGCTCCAGATCTACCTTTGTTAATCTGAATACCCATATCACATTCAAATCCTAAGAAAGCAAAACCAAGCTTTCCTTCAAAAGGTTTTAAATCATCCCTACTTAAATCAAGTTTTTTAACCCACTGATGCCATCTAAAACTATCAAAATCATCAGTACTATCAATTCTTCCATCCCAATTTTTCTCATCAACTATACTATACAATTTACTAAACATATCTATCTCCTTTTTAATAATTATATGTTTTACATACATATAGTAACATATATATTTAATTTATTATAGAAATTAAGTAAAATTTTTTATTATCATATAATTTACATCTAAATACATGGAAGTAAAAATCTATGATATAATTTAATTTAGATATAAGAATTTAAGGAGGGTAAAAGTGAAAAAAAGAAGAATTCTTATAATAAGTATAATTATTTTTATTATACTTTTAATTAAACCTATGAAAGAGTTATATCTACGTTTCACTATGCCTGATAAAACATTAATATTAGGAAGAAGAGTTGATAGTGAAGGAGTAGAGTTTTTTAAAGAGATAAATGATAAAGAGATAATTAGTGAATTTGAGGATTTATTTAAAGAACTTAAATTTGAAGACAAATGGAATAATAAAGATTATAGGTCTGATTATGTTGTTCATATTAGACATAATAAAGAAGGAATTTTTACCCATTGGTTTGATATATATTTTATTGAAGATTATGCACTTGTAGTAAAAAGTATGATTGATGAACCCCTAGTAGATAAGTTAAATGAAAAACAGGCCGATATACTAAAAAATATAATAGAATAAAAAATTAATTATTACATAAATTTTGGGAGGCGAATATGGATAAGAAGAATAAAAATTATTATAATTATAAGATAGTATTTGTTGTATTAATATTAGTTCTAACAATAGCAACAGTAGTAATGGCATTATATATTGAAAATAAAGAATATGTAAGGTTAGAAAATGATAAAGAAAATGAAAGTGAATATAACTTTATAATCACAGAGCCTATTTTAAATTTAGAAATAGATGAATATAAAGATAAAATAACAATAGAAAACAAAACATATGATTATTTTGAAATTGATCATTTATCATTTGGTAAAGTAAGACCAATTGTATATTTAGAAAATCAAGAAAACTTTAAAAGAAATTATAGGGCCTTAGATTTAGTATATATGCAAACGGAAAGAAATTTTGAAAAAGCGAGTAATGATGGTACTCATACAACAGAAGAAGAAAAGAAAGAATTAAATAGTTTTACTCAAATTAAACTTTTAGAAGAAGATCATAAAATAAATAAGGCTGAACTTGATAATATTAAGGATGTTATTAAAGATTTTGAATATGTGGAAAAATATTATGATTATTACTATTTAATAGTATATTATACAGATGTTTATGGGAATTCTAATAAGCAGTATTATATATTCAGTAATGAGTATGGAAAAAGTATGAAAAAATATAAATTCCAAGAAGAAGAGTTCTTAAAATATATAAATAAAACTATAGATACAAATCTAATATACAAAGATAAAAATAATAAAAGTATAGATTATGAAAAAATAAAAGATATACTATTAAGTGAAAAATCAAAAATAAAAGAAGAAGATTTAAAGTATACTGATGATACTTATTCAAATTTTCCTTTTGGAATAAAATAGGGGTGAAACTATGAATAAAAAAGCTAGAATATTTATATTGATTTTATTAATAACAATGACTCAAACTATAATATATGCTGAAGATAATAAAGTAATACATGAAGCATATATTAATGGATTTTTAGATAAAACATTTAAAGCTAATAATAAAATAACTAGGGAAGAGGCATCATCAATTTTAAGTAAAACCATAGTAAACAGTAAAAATATAGAAATTAAGGATAATATATTTGAAGATTTAAAACAGACAAGATGGTCGTATAAAGATATATCAAAGCTTAATAATCTTAATATAATAAGTCTTTTAATAGAAGAGGATAAGGATGGAGGATTAAAAGTTTATCCAGAAAAAGAATTAACAAGAGGTGAATTCATAGAGATATTAAAAGATTCTTATGATTACTATCATACTTTAGATATAGATCTATTATTACCTACTACAAAAGATGCTGAATTTTTAGATGTAAAAGGACATAAATATGAAGACTCTATATTAGAGATGGCTTCAAGAGGAATTATAGATGGTTATCCAGATAATACATTTAGACCAGATGAAAAAATAACAAGAGCAGAATTCGTAAAGGTATATAATAGATATTTAAAAAGAGACTGTAAGATAGATGGTTTAGAAAATATAAATACTTTTAAAGATGTGAAAAAAACAGATTGGTATTTTAATGATGTTGTAGAAGCAAGTTTTTATCACTTATCAGAATATAAAAATGGAAATAACTATATGGTAAAAATAAAATAATAGGAAAAATCTCTAAAGTTAATTGATTAATTTTAGAGATTTTTTTGAAATTATAAAAAACTTTTTTTATGGAAAAATAAAAAATGCTATAAGCTCTATAATAAGTGACTTGTAGATGTGAAAAAAACTAGTGAAAATTGCTAAAATGCGTAAAAATACACATTTATTTTTTGACATGGTTTACAAATTTTTATATACTATAATTTATGCTAAGAATTAATAGATTTTTAAAATAAGGTTTTCTGCTGAAATATCGGGAAGGTTTATTTACTTGATAACAGATGAAGATCTTTTTTTTACGAAAAAAAGGAGTGATTGTACTAGTGATTGAATTTAAAAATGTAAGTAAGGTTTATCCAGGAAATAATGTTGCGCTAGATAATGTGAATTTAAAGTTTAATAAGGGAGAATTTATATGTCTAATAGGAACATCTGGAAGTGGAAAGACTACATGTATGAGAATGATAAATAGAATGAATATACCTACAAAAGGTAAAATAACTATAAACGATAGAGATATTTCAAAGGTTAATGAAGTTGATTTAAGAAGACAAATAGGTTATGTAATACAGCAAATAGGACTTCTACCTCATATGACTATTTATGAAAATATAATAATGGTGCCAAAGTTACTAAAATGGCCAAAAGATAAGCTTGATAAAATAGCGGAAGAATTAATAGAAAAAGTAGGACTACCTAAGGATTACTTAGACTACTATCCTAAAGAGCTATCAGGAGGACAGCAGCAAAGAATTGGTGTAATAAGAGCCTTAGCTGCAGATCAAGAGATAATCCTAATGGATGAGCCATTTGGAGCTTTAGACCCTATTACAAGAGAGAACTTACAAAAGTTAATAAAACAACTTCAAAAGGAAATGGGAAAAACAGTTATATTTGTAACTCATGATATGGATGAGGCACTTCTTTTATCAGATAGAATAGTAATAATGGATAAGGGGAAGGTAGTTCAGTTTGATACACCAGAGAATATTCTTACAAATCCTAAAAATGAATTTGTTGAGAATATGTTAGGGGAAGATAGAATTACTCAGGCTAAGTTTAACTTTGAGTCAGTGGAAGAGATTATGATTAAGAACCCATTTAAAATAAATGAACATGCAACAGTAAAATCAGCTATAGAACTTATGAATAAAAATAGAGTAGATACACTTTTTGTAGTTGATGATAATAATATATTAAAGGGACATGTTGATATATTCTACTTTAGAAAAAATAAATCAGCTTCTAAATATATTAAAGATTATATAAAAGAAGCAACATATGTATATTCTGATACAAATGTAAAAGATGTAGTATATTTTATAAATGATTTAGGATATAGAAATATGCCTGTTGTAGATAAAAATAAAACTCTTGTTGGTCTTGTTACTAGGGCAGCAGTAGTTGAAGCAATATATGATAGTTTATGGAAAGACTATGAACCAGAAGATGAATCAAAAGTAGATAATACAGTTATAAATTAGGAGGGATAAGCATGATTAATTGGTTAAGTTTAAACTGGTTAAGAGTAGTTGAAAAAATAGTTGAACATTTTTTCATATCTAGCATATCCCTACTAATAGGTATATTAATAGCAGTACCTTTAGGGATATTTTTAACTAGAACAAAAAGATTATCAAAAATAGTAATGAGTATTGCATCCATACTACAAACACTTCCTTCACTTGCATTACTTGCAATAATGGTACCTATATTCGGTGTAGGAGTTAAGCCTGCAGTAGTAGCACTTGTTATTTATTCACTACTTCCTATATTAAGAAATACTTATTTAGGAATAGAGTCAGTAGATAAAGATCTAGTAGATGCTTCAAAGGGTATGGGAATGACAAGAATGCAGATAATTAGAAAGGTTCAAATACCAATAGCCATACCTATAATAATATCAGGTATACAACTTTCAGCAGTATATCTTGTTTCATGGGCAACTATAGCATCGTATATTGGAGCAGGAGGACTTGGAGATTTAATATTTATGGGACTTAATAATTTTAATTTTTATGCAATATTAGCAGGAAGTATACCAGTTACACTTATGGCGCTTATGATGGATTATTTAATAGGGCTTTTAAAGAATCTATTTGTACAGATAGAACATGGTGAGGGGGAAGTTATAAATGAATAAGAAAATAAAAATATTAACTTTAATATTAATAATATCTACACTTCTTACATCTTGCTCATTACCAGGATTAAAGGTTAGTTCAAATAAGAATAATATAATAATAGCTAGTGGGAATACAACAGAAAGACAAATATTAAGTGAAATGGTATCCCAAATGATAGAACATTATACATCAGAAACAAAACCAGAACTTATAAATAATTTAGGATCAACTATGCTTGTAGTACAAGCTTTAAAAAGAGAAGATGCTAATATTTCAGGTGCAAACTATACAGGTACATCTCTAACAGGAGAGTTAGAATTAGAGCCAACAACTAATAGAGATGAAGCTTTAGAAAATGTAATAAAAGGTTATAATGATAAGTTTAATATGGTGTGGTTTCCATCTTACGGTTTTGAAAATACTTATGCTTTTATGATGTCAAAAGAAAAAGCTGAAAAACTTAATATAAAAAAAGTAAGTGATTTAGAAGAATATAAAGATGATTTTAAAATAGGTATTGATACAGCTTGGTATGATAGGGAACAGGATGGATATGAAGCTTTTATAAACACCTATGGTTTTGAGTTTGAAAATATAATGCCTATGGAAATAGGACTTGTATATGGAGCGATTAACAATGAGAGTATGGATGTAGCACTTGGATATTCAACAGATGGAAGAATAGATGCATATGATTTAATAATTTTAGAAGATGATTTAAATTTATTTCCACCATATGATGCCAGTCCAGTTGTCACTAAAAAAATATTAAAGAAACATCCAGAAATTGAAACTGTTTTATTAAAGTTGGAAGGGGAGATATCTTCAAATACAATGCAAAAATTAAATAGAATTTCAGATGAAGAAAAGATAGAACCAATTGTTGTAGCAAAAAGGTTTTTAGTAGAAAACAACTATTTTGAAGATAAAGAAGTAATTCCCTTAAGAGAAAGAGAAATTTATAAAGATATAATGAAAGATATAATTCCAAATAGAGGTGGTAAAAAATGGCAGAACTTTTAAACTATTATAAGGTTAATGGAGCGTATGTATTATCTCAATTTAATAGGCACTTTTTAATCTCCATATATGGAGTATTATTTGCCTGTATAGTCTCAATACCACTTGGATTTTATATAGCTAGAAATAAGAAACTTGCAAAATGGGTTATAGCTCTTGCAAATATAATACAAACTATACCATCTCTAGCAATGCTATCAATGCTTATGGTTGTAATGGGACTTGGAGTTAATACAGTAATAGTTACCGTATTTTTATATTCATCTTTACCAATATTAAAAAATACTTATACGGCGGTTAGTAATGTAGATGAGAGTATGTTAGATATTGCAAAAGGTGTAGGTATGACTAAGGGACAGATAATGTTAAAAGTTGAACTTCCTTTATCCCTATCTATTATAATCGGTGGAATAAAAAATGCACTGGTAGTAGCGATAGGTGTAACAGCAATAGGTACATTTATTGGAGCAGGTGGACTTGGAGATATAATCTCAAGAGGAATAAATGTAAGTAATGGAGGTGCCATAGTATTAGCAGGTGCACTGCCTACAGCTCTTATGGCAATAATAGCTGACTTATTACTTACAAAAGTTGAAGATAAATTAAAACCTAATATGTAAAATATGATGCTTAGAAATAAGCATCTTTTTTTATACCTTTATTACTAAGATTATATATAGATTTGATATTAATTAGCTATTATTAAAACGTAGGATAATACATAAGCTAATTAATGGAGGGATAATGTGAATAATTTTAGTAATAAAAGAATATTTAGATCGTTTATAATTTTACTTATTGCAATTTCTGTGTTACTAGGAAGTTTTTTTGTAACAGAATATGCTAAAGAGCCAAACCCTAGTAATACTCAAGCTTTAAGTGCAAAAACAGATGTAATATCTAAAAAAGCACCCAAATATGTCTTTATGTTTATTGGGGATGGTATGGCAGCTGTTCAAGTAAATGCGGCACAGATTTATAAAGGAACAAATAAACCAAATAATATAAGCTTAAAAGAATTAAATTTTCAAAAATTTGATGCAGTAGGATATCAAACAACACATGATGCAACATCATTTGCTCCTGATTCAGCATCAACTGCAACTGCTTTATCATCAGGATTTAAAACATGGAGTGGAACATTAGGCTTAAAACCAATTGGTAATATTTCAGGTAATAAGGCTGAAAATATAAACTCTAAGATTATACCAAAGACAATAGCTGAAAGATTAAAAGAAGAAAGAGATATGAAAATAGGTATAGTTTCAACAGTTACTTTAAACCATGCAACTCCAGCAGCATACTATGCTCATATACCATCTAGAAATGATTATTATGAGATAGCTTTACAAATGGCAGATTCTAACTTTGATTATTTTGGTGGCGGTAGAATAAACAAGCCAACAGGAAATGATAAAGATAAAAAAGATGCATATGAAATCATGAAAGAAAAAGGTTATAAAATAGTAGACACTAAGGAAGATATTTTATCATTAACAAATAAAGATAAGAAGGTATATGCTTTAACGCCAGTTGTACAAGATAGTGGTGCTATGCCATATGCTATAGATAACAAAAAGGGAGACTTAGAACTAAAAGATTTTGTGAAAAAAGGAATAGATGTACTTGATAATGATAAAGGATTTTTTATGATGGTTGAATCCGGCAAGATAGACTGGTCAGGGCATGCTAATGATGCCAAAACAAATATAGAAGAAGTGCTAGCATTTGAAGAGAGTGTAAAAGTAGCTATAGATTTTTATAATAAGCATCCAGAAGAAACACTAATAATTGTAACTGGAGATCATGAAACGGGTGGTATGACTATAGGACAAGCTACAACAGGATATGATGTAGCACTTGATATTTTAGATAATCAAAAGATGTCATATGTTGCTTTTGACAATTTAATAGATGAGATGATTAGTAAAAATAAGAATATTAAATTTGAAGATGTACTACCAGTAATAACAGAAAATTTTGGACTTAAGGATGAATATAAGGATTCTGATAATGTAGATAGCTATATGAGTTTAGAACTTTCAGATAGAGAAGTAGCTAAGTTAAAAAAAGCGTTTGATGAAACTTTAAAAGAAGAGAGAACAAAAAACGAAGAGACCCTAATATTATATGGTGGATATAACCCATTATCAGTTAGTTTAACTCATATTTTAAACAATAAATCAGGTATAGGTTGGACTTCATATGCACATACTGGTGTTCCGGTACCTGTATATGCAAAAGGAGTTAATCAAGGGTTATTTAATGGTGCATATGATAATACAGATGTTTATCATAAACTATTAGATAT
>CAYPYI010000037.1:0-12639 GCA_964415085.1 uncultured Tissierellaceae bacterium | reverse complement strand
TTAAAGTATGAATATAAGTATATAGGGAGCTTTATATGAATAATAATTGTAAAAAAAATATATTAAATACTGTAGATTTTATTATATATATAATAATGTTAATATATATATTCTTCTTTATAAAAATAATAATATTTAAAAATGGGTTTACAAATGAATTTAGATTAATTAATCTAAATCCTTTTTTATTAATATTAGATAAAACAATTTCTATAGATATTCTATTAAAAAATATCGCAGGAAATATAATAGCATTTATTCCAATGGCTATATTATTGCCCATCTTAATAAATAAGCTTAACTTAAGGAGTACAATTATTTTATGTTTTGTGATTAGTATATTCATTGAGTTATTACAATATATATTTAGATTAGGAGTTACAGACTTGGCAGATATAATATTAAATTTATTAGGTGGATTAATTGGATCAATATTATATTTTAAATTACTAAAACCATTTGATATGAGATTAGAGTATAATATTGCAACGTTATTTTTTATGGTTATTTTTGGATTAATGTTTATATTTGCTTTATGGATATTACAGCCTAACATGTTGCCTAAAAGAAATTTATCAATAGGATTAGAAGAACTGGAAGCTTTAGATTCAAATAGCTATAATGTAGATGCTTTATGCATATCAATAAAAGATTGTTATATTAACACTTATACATTGTCCGAAGAAGATAAAATTAACTATAATAAAGAAATAGATTTTAATATTTGAAGAAATACTAATTATTTTAGTAGGATAATCCAGAATGAATATACACGAAATGGCAATATACAAAAAAGTTTTATTAAATATAAAAAATTAACTTGGATGAGTCTACTAGGATATTGGATGATTTAGAAAATGTTAGAGTTAAATTATGGGTAGATGATAATAAATATTGTACTGATATATTATTAATACAATAAATATATCAGAACAATATTAAAATTAATATAAGTATAGAGCTAAAACTAGATTTACCTCTTGAAAAATGTTAGTATTTAATATGATATAATAAATATTAAATATATTTATATAAATGAAGGAGGAAAATAATGAAGTTTATTTCATGGAATATTGACTCATTAAATGCGGCACTAACTGCAGATTCAGCTCGTGCAATATTATCAAGAGAGGTCATAAAAACAATTATAGATTATGATGCAGATGTTATCGCATTACAAGAAACCAAGTTATCAAGTAAGGGACCTACAAAAAAACATCTAAGTATTTTACAAGAATTTTTTCCTAACTATGAAATAGTATGGAATAGTTCAGTTGAACCTGCTAGAAAAGGTTACGCAGGAACTATGTTTTTATATAAGAATCATCTTAAACCAATAGCAACTTTTCCTAAAATAGGTGCTCCATGTACTATGGATTCAGAAGGAAGAATAATTACTTTAGAGTTTGATGATTTCTATTTAACTCAAGTTTATACTCCAAATGCAGGAGATGGATTAAAGCGTTTAGAAGATCGTCAGTTATGGGATGAGAAATATGCAGAATATTTGGAAAGTTTAGATAAAGAAAAATATGTAATAGCTACAGGAGATTATAATGTAGCACATAAAGAGATTGACCTTGCTAATCCTAATAGTAATAGAAATTCAGCAGGATTTACTATAGAAGAACGTGAAGGTTTTACTAATTTATTAAACCGTGGTTTTGTTGATACTTTTAGACATATACATGGTGATGTTGAAGGTGTTTATACTTGGTGGGCACAACGTGCTAAGACAAGTAAGATTAATAACTCAGGATGGAGAATAGATTATTGGTTAGTAAGCGAAAGAATAGCTGATAGAGTTATTAAATCTGAAATGGTAGATTCAGGGCCAAGACAAGATCATACACCAATATTATTAGAAATTGAAATATAGATTTATTTATATTAGAATAGTCATCAAGTTTATATCTTGATGACTATTTATTTGACTTTATATTCTACATCGTGTAAAATGAAAACAATATTAGTACTACATCATGTAGAATATAGGAGATGATATAATGGAAATAGCAAAAATTTCAGATGCAGAATATGAAATTATGAAAATTATCTGGGAATATGAGAAAGAATTATCTGCAAAAGATATAATGAGTAAATTAGATAAAAATAATGAGTGGAAACATACAACAGTACTGACATTAGCTAATAGGTTAGTTGATAAAAATGTGCTAAAAGTAAGAAAGGAAAAAAGAAATAATTATTACTCAGCAAGATTAAGCAAGGATGAATATAAATCATATCAAGCAGATGATTTTATAGAAGACATGTATGGTGGTAGTGTAAAATCATTAGTTGCGTCATTATATAATAATGAAAAAATAGAAAAAGAAGAATTAGATGAGTTGAGATCATGGATTAGGGGGTTATAGTATGCAAGTTATATACATGAGCATAATAGGCAGTATTATATATTTAATATTGTCAATATTTAAACCAATTACAAAAAAATATTTCAATTCATCATGGCACTACTATATGTTATTAGTTATTTTAATTTCCTTTATAATTCCATATAGTAATATTATAAAAATAGAAGGTATAGAAATATTAAATTTCAAAGATAACGAAATATTTAAAGATATAGAAGTTAATGAAAATAATAAAGTTGTAAATAATACATTAGAAAAACAAGAGAACATAAAAAATACAACGACTAATAGTAAAAATAAAGAATATAATAATATTGAAAATAATAAAGATGAGACTAATAAAAAATATAAGGAAATACAAAAAGAAAAACAAAGCTCAAGTAATAAAGGATTAATTAAAAATATTTGGAGATTTGGACTCATAGTAACATTAATTGCAAATTTTATAGTGTACTTAAAATTTAGAAATCAAATTTATAGTTATCAAAATATAATTAAAGATAGTGATATTAATAATATATTTGATATGTGCAAAGAAACTTTAAAAATAAATAAGCATATTAGGTTAATAGAAACTATGGATATAGACTCTCCTATGCTTGTAGGCTTAATCAACCCTACAATTATAATACCAACTATAAAAATAGATAGAGATAGATTAGAAATGATTTTTTTACATGAATTAAATCATTATAAAAGAAATGACATATTAGTTAAATTTATAGCCTTAATAATTAGATCAATACACTGGTTTAATCCATTTATATACTTAATAATAAGGGATCTAGATAAGTATTGTGAGTACTCAATTGATGAAAAAGTAGTTGTTAATATGACTATTAATAAAAGAAAAAGCTATGCGGATACCATTTTAAGTCTGATAGATAATTCCATTAATAGAAAAACAAGGTTAACAACATCAATGAGTAATAGCGGATTAGAATTTAAAAATAGATTAGAAAATATGATATATTCAACTAAAATGCAGCCTAAGAAAAAATATATTTCAATATTTGTAGGTATATTAATTTTAATATCAGGCTTATTTATAGGTTGTAGTTTTACTAATGAAAAAAATAATTCAAATGACTCTCTAGCAGTATATATAAAGGAAGATGGCTTATATTATTCTTATATAAATGATGGACTTGAATATAAGATAGATAGTGGAGATAAATTTGAATATCCACTAATATCAACAGAAGGAAATTATATAGCATATACTAAAGATAATAGTTTGTATATATATGATTTAGAAAGAGAGGAAATAAATAAAATTGATAATAAAATTGTTAGTTATTATAATGCATATGACTGGATTAGTGATAGTACCATAGCGTATGGATCTACAGAAAGGCCAGGCATTTTTGTTTATGATATAGAACAAAATAAA
This sequence comes from uncultured Tissierellaceae bacterium, assembly GCA_964415085.1. Taxonomy (GTDB): domain Bacteria; phylum Bacillota; class Clostridia; order Tissierellales; family Tissierellaceae; genus CAYPYI01. The sequence goes on along the minus strand of CAYPYI010000037.1, from coordinate 8,871 downwards.
ACAAATAAGCATATTGATGAATATTATTACACTGGATTAAAATATTCAAAATCTGATAAGCTATATGCTAGAAGAGATTATAATACAGACTTTAATCAAGAGTATAAAAATGGAATAGTAGAATTTAATTTAAAAAAATATAGTCAAAATAAAAAATATATAGATAATAAATTAATTATTGAAGATGAGAATACTATAGAATCCAAAATTGGTACAAGGCCAATAGTTTGGGATATATCAATAGATGGAAGATATATATATGTAATGGAAAAATTTGCATCAGGGTCTCTAAGCAGCGATATTATTGGTATGGGTATTTATGATGGCAAAGATAAATCTTATAAGAAATTAGAAAATTTAGAAACTTTACCTTATAAAAATAGTTTAGCTATTAGTAAAAATAAAGATGTATTTGGAATAGTTGAAGGTGCAGGAAGAGATATGATTTATAATAAAAATATAGCTTTAGTTAGAATTGATAAAGATAAATCATATAGCATAAGTAAAATAAATAATGACAATTTAGCTTGCCAAACACCTACATTTAATTATGCAGGAGATAAAATTTTTTATTCAGCTACAAAAGAGGCTAATCCAAATGAAATAGATGATTATAATAAACAGTATGTACAATGGAATCAACAGCCACATAATATATATGAATATGATTTGGAAACACAAGAAAATAGATTGATAACAAATGGTTCTGACTATGATTTATTACCAATAGATTTATTAAATGGAGAAATATTATTCTTGAGACTTAAAAAAAATGATAAATATTCATTGATAAAACTATCAAAGAATGAAGAGATAATTATAGCAGAAGATATTTCTTTTATAGGTGGACCAGATAATTCTGATTTTGGGTTCTATGGACATATTAATACGGAAAAAGGAATAGATCTTTTTATAAATAATACAAAAAGTAATAGAAATACAAAAAAAGAAGTAAAATCTGGTGATATAGATAAGTTGTTTGATAATAGGAATACTTTGTTAGGAGATAATTCAAAAGTTGTAGGAATTATAAATAATCTAAAGTTTCCTGAAGAATTAGAAGTTAATGGTATTGAACTATTTACAGGAAACAAACCTTTAGGATTACAAATAAATTTAAAAACAGATTCTCAAGTATTTGCAGAATATATTTCATCAAGTTCAGATTATATATTTAGAAAGAATTCCCTTATACTATTTTCACTTATAAACAATCTTGATTATATCCAATATAGTATTAAAGATGAAAATTCATCTAACATAGTAGGATTTATGAATAGAGTTGTAGCAAATGATATTTCAAAAAATATATCTAATGAAAGTATAGAATCTGTAGCTAAAGATAAAAGAACTTTTATAAACTTTTATAATGGATTAACTAAAATAGAACCTAATGAATTTTTAACAGGTAATATTGTGATAAATGGAAATAATCTTCTAATTAAAGAGGTTGAAGTGGTAGAGTTAGATAATAAGAAAAGAGTGGAGGAATTAAAATTAGATGAAAGTGAATTTCCAAATGGTTATACTATAATCTCTAATAATAAAGATATATTACAGTTGAAATTAACAGAAAATACAATATATAACTTTACTGATATAGAAGGATATTTTATAGAGAATTTAGAAAGTAATAGATTATATTCAACTACAAATTTATCAGAATTTTTAAAACATTTAGATGAATACAAATTAAATGATATACCATTAGAAAAACAGACGATACCATACTTTATAGAGATTAAAGATGGAGAAGTTATAAGTATTACTGAAAGATTTAAATATACTATTTAAATTAGACTAATATTTAAATATATGATATATTGTAAATTACAAGTTAATAACCAAGCTATCAAGAGTTAGGGTAGAGATTTAGCTCAGTGACCCTATACCAACCTACAAATTTGTAAGGTGGTCCCGCTAAAATATCGATAAGGAGGTGTAAAATAAAAGGCTTACTTCTTATCATTTGATAAGAAGTTTTTTTATAAAAAAAAGGAGATGATTTATTTGAATACGTCAGGATTTATCAGGGGTTATTTAGTAAAAGGTTTAGGAATAGATGAGTTAATAATGAAAATATGTAAATGGTTAAGTATAGAATTTAAAGAAGTAAGTGGAGGAGTAAAATATAGAAAAAAAGATGAAGAATATGTAATATCTATGAATGGTTACACAGTTGTTTTAAATGATAAAATATTAGAAAATATAAAGGGTAATTATGCTATAGATAAATATATATTAGATGAATTTCAAAAGCAAGGATTTGAATTTGATAAAAATAGAAGTCAATATATTAAATATTGTTATGGGATTTATAATAATGATCAAATTGTATAATTGCTGTTTATTCAGTAATATTTTATAATAGAAGAATAAGAGGTGGTAAATATAAAAAAAATACTATTTATTTTAATAATTATTTTTATGATTATAATTGCTTTTATATTTATAACAAAAGGATTTAGTAATGAATTAAAAATTACTAATTACAAAGTAAAATCATCCAAAGTAAATGATAATATTAAGATCGCAGTTATCGCAGATTTACACAGTTGTAGCTATGGTGATAATCAACTAGAACTATTAGATGCAATAGATAAAGAAACTCCAGATATTGTTGTATTAGTAGGAGATATTATAGACGATGATTTACCAATATTTAACTCAATTAAAGTTATAAAACATCTAAATGATAATTATAAATCATACTATGTAACAGGAAACCATGAATATAAAACAGGCTGTATAGATTATATAAAAGACTTATTTAATGAAAATAATATAAAAGTTTTAGATGGTAAAATAGATCAAATAGAGATAAAAAATAATATCATAAATATCTCAGGAGTAGATGATTATTTTGTAGGAGATAATGTTTTTAATAAGCAACTTTATAGTATAAATGAGAATATAGATTATAATAATTACTCTGTACTATTATCCCATAGACCAGAGCATATTGATAAATATAAAAAATATGATTTTGATTTAATTATATCTGGACATGCACATGGTGGACAGTGGAGGATACCTGGACTTATAAATGGTGTCTTAGCACCTAATCAGGGATTACTACCTAAGTATGCTGGAGGGCTGTATAACCATGGGAAAGTAAAACATGTAGTTAGTAGAGGTCTTGCAAAAGAATCGACGAGATTTATACCAAGAATATATAATAGACCTGAACTTGTAATAATTAGTATATATAATTAATTTATAGAAAAAAAGGGTATGAATTATTTAAGATGCTTACTTAAAACAACTAGGAGGGATTTTATGCCATGGACTGAGAAGAATTATCCTAATTCAATGAAAAATTTAAATCCAGTAGTTAGAAAGAAAGCAATAGATATCTTAAATGCCATGATTGAAGAAGGTTATAAAGAAGACAATGCTATTCCAATATCTATATCACAAGCTAAAAAATGGGTTGAAGATGCAACGCTAGAGGATAAAAAAATTTTAAAGAAAAAAGATGTGACAAAACATAAAGATAACCCTGAAAATACTTCATCCAGACTACAGAATAGAGATGTTTTAGTTAAATATGATACTAAAAATTTAAAATGGATAGTAATAACTGAAGGTGCAAAAAAAGCGGATTCTAGATATGAAACTAAGAAAGATGCTATTAAAAGAGCAAAAGAGATAGCAACTAATAAAAATGTAAAAGTTAAAGCTTATACAAAACAAGAAAGTATATAAATAAAGCTGATTATATAATCAGCTTTATTTATATTAAAACTAAAAGTTAAAGGGTGAGAATATGAAAATAATAGACTTATCTAAAGAAATATATAAAAACATGCCTGTATATAATACCGATCCAAAAGTTGATATTAAAATAGTAAATACCTACGAAGAGCATACTTGGGAAGTTAGAAAACTATGTTTAGGAACACATACAGGAACACATGTAGATTCTTACTCTCACATGCATAAGGGAATGGATACCATCGACAATATTTCCTTAGATAAATTTATCGGAAATGCAATGGTAGTTAATAAGGATGATGTTTTTATTGAAGGTGTTGGTATTTTTTTTATAGAGGAAGTAGATATAAATATTTTGGATAAAATTTTAAAGTATAAACCTAAATTTGTTGGTGGAAATATAACTGCAGAACTAGAAAGAAAACTTCTTTATAACGAAATTATTACCTATACAGATTTAGTTAATTTAGAGTTGATACCTAAAAATAAAATTTTTAAGTTTATTGGTTTACCATTAAAAATAAAATCAGGAGATGGATCTCCTGTAAGAGCTATAGCGATAGTTGATTGATAAAATGAGGAGGAAGAATATGTGTAAAAGATTAATTGAAGTTAGTGGTGCTAGTAATGTAAGAGGATTTATAGGATATACGAACATAAAGGGTCAAACAATAAAAAATAATAGTTTTATTAGAAGCGGCAATATTTCAAACATTGATGACTTAGGTAAAAAACAGTTAGAGAGATTAAATATAGATCTTGTTATTGATTTAAGATCAGAAAGAGAAGTAGAGCTTAGTCATCCAGAGATTAATAACTTTGAATATATAAATATTCCTATGATGGATAATGTTCATTCTAAAGTTGTAGGAAATATTAGTGATAGCTTTCCTAAGAGTTTAGAAAGCATGTATATTAATTTACTAGAAAATAGTATAACACAGATTAAGATGATATTTAAACTATTAGCAGATGAAAAATATAAAACAATATTATATAACTGCTTTGCAGGAAAAGATAGAACTGGAATAATTACAATGTTATTACTAGGTAGTTTGGAAATAAGTGAAGAGATAATAATAACTGATTATAGTTTGTCAGAAGAATACTTCACTTTTAATAAAAATGATTATACTGGATTTAATATACCGGAATTTTTATTAGAGTCAAAAAAAGAATATATGGAAAATATATTAGAATATATTGAAAAAAAATATGGTGGAATATTAAATTATTTAAATAAAATTGGAATAAGTAATGATGAAATTGATAGGATACGCAAAAAAGTGTTTATATAATTTTTAGTAAATATACTTATAATTTAGATAATTTATGTTTAAAAAATAAACTATGGGTACAATAATTAATAGGTCAGAGAAAGTCAAATATAAATATAGTGGAGGTGTATATTATGTTTAGTTTGACCCCTTATAACAGAAGAAACAGAGGTATAAGTGAAATTGAGAAAATGTTTGATTCAATGTTTTCAGATCTGCCACAGCTACCACAGTTAGAAGGATTTGACTTAAGAGTAGATATAACAGAAGATGATGAAAGTTACACAATCTATGCAGATTTACCAGGTGTAAAAAAAGAAGATATCAATATAGAAATAAAAGAAGATATATTAACATTGGCAGTAACAAGAGATGAGAAATATGAAGAAAAAAAAGATGATTATATTAGAAAAGAAAGAAAATATGGTAGTTTTAAAAGAAGTTTTTATATAGATGATGTGGATACTGAAAACATAAAGGCAAAACTTGACGAGGGAATTTTAAAAATCAAATTAAAGAAAAAAGAAAGTAAGGATGATACTTCTATAAAAATAGAAGTAGATTAATTTATAAGACCCAACACTTTAAAGTGTTGGGTTTTATTTTTATAATTTAAAGTCTAGAAAATAAAAATGTTTATTACTTGACAGTATTAAAGAATTTTGTTATTGTATTAAACAAGATAAAATATTAAAAACATTGATAAGGAAAGTAGATATATGAATACCTACACAGAGAGCTCTTATATGGTGAAAGAGAGTAAGGGATAGTATGTTGAAAATGGCCTTTGAGTTTAATTATCGATATTTAGATAATTACGAGATTCGCCCGTTATAGCGATAGAGTATTAATAGATTAAGTTCTTGCGTACTTGAAAGAGGTATTTTCAAATTGAAAATATAAATTAGGGTGGTAACACGGCTTTCGTCCCTTTGCATATGCAAAGGATGAGGGCCTTTTTTTATGTCTAATATGTCTAAGTAGGAGGGATAATTTGATAAATTTAGAAAATATAAATAAAAGTTTTAAACAAGAAGAAGAAACTGTACTTGCTGTAAAAAATGTAAATTTGCAAATAAATAGAAGTTCTATTCATGGAATTGTAGGCTATTCGGGTGCCGGAAAAAGTACTTTAGTTAGAATTATCAATTTACTTGAGAAACCAGATTCTGGCAAGGTTATAGTAGATGGGGTTGAGCTAACTAAGCTAAATAAAAAGGAATTAAGAGAAAAAAGGAAAGAAATAGGAATGATTTTTCAGAATTTTAATTTATTTAATTTAAGAACAGTATATGAGAATATAGCTTTTCCTTTATATAACTCAGGACTTTCAAAAGAAGAAATAGAGATAAGGGTAAATGAACTCTTAAACCTAGTTGAATTAGAGGATAAGAAATATTCATACCCCTCGACTTTAAGTGGAGGACAAAAACAAAGAGTAGCAATTGCAAGAAGTCTTGCCAATAATCCTAAAATATTATTATGTGATGAAGCTACATCAGCATTAGATCCTAAAACAACACAAAGTATTTTAAGCTTATTAAAAAAAGTTAATAAAAAATTAAAAATAACTATAGTTGTAATAACACATCAAATGGAAGTTGTTAAAGAAATATGTACAAGGGTTAGTGTTATGAAAGAAGGTGAGATAATTTATACATCAGATGTAGTAGATTTATTTACTGAGTCAGAGAATGAAGATCTTAAAGAATTTTTAAATAAAGAAAACTACTTAAATATAATTGATAAATTAAAACAAAACAATGAATTAAAACCATATAAGAAAATTTTGAAGATTAATTACCAAGGAAATATTACTCATGAAGCAATAATCTCTAGAGCCTCAAGGGAATACTGTATTGATATTAGTATACTCTTTGGGAAAATAGAATGTATAAATAATATATTTTTAGGTCAGCTTATAATAGGATTATTTGGTAGCGATGAAAGTGTGAAAAAATCTATGGAATATTTTAGGGAACAAGGATTAAATACAGAGGTGATAAAATTATGAATCTATTAGAGAGAATAATACCAAATGTTATAAATAATTATAAAGAACTTATATTATCAACAGAACAAACAATATATATGGTTTTAGTTTCAGGAATAATTTCTGTAATTATCGGAACTTTTGTAGGAGTAATTTTAGTTGTAACCAAAAAAGGAAATATCTTAGAAAATATCAAATTTAATAATTTTTTAGAAAAAACTATAAGTATATTAAGAAGTATACCTTTTATTATATTATTAGCGGCACTAATGCCATTAACACGTTTCATATTAGGCAATGCCACAGGAACAAAAGGTGCAATAATTCCTCTTGTAATTGGTACAATACCATTTTTAGCAAAACAAATTGAATCAGCTTTATTAGAAATTGATCAAGGTATAATAGAAGCATCTATTGCCATGGGACTTAGTAATAAGGATATAATATTGAAGGTTTATCTCTATGAATCATTACCAGGCATTATAAGAGGGACAAGCATAACTCTTGTAAGTTTAATTGGCTTATCGGCAATGGCAGGGTCGATAGGTGGTGGAGGGTTAGGTGATTTTGCAATTAGATATGGATATCAAAGGTATCAAAATGACATAACTTATATAACTATTCTAGTCATACTATTTTTAGTATTAATAATACAAAAAATACAAGACTATTTAATAATAAAAATAAAAAAATAGGGGTGTAAAAAATGAAAAAAGAATTATTGATAATAGCTATTTTACTTCTTGCATTTAGTTTAGTTTCATGTAATATTAATCAGGGAAAGACCGATTTTAAAACGGTAAAGTTAGGTGTAAATTCTGATGAAATGGAAGTATGGGATTATCTGAAAGAAGAGTTAAAGAAAGAAAATATTAATTTAGAAATTATTACATTTAATGACTATACTAGACCCAACTTAGCGTTGGCAGAAAAGGATATAGATATAAATTCATTTCAGCACTATGCTTTTTTTAATAAATTTATAGACAATCACAATCTTGATTTATCATCAATAGGAGAAACTATAATAGCCCCATTGGGTATTTACTCAGATAAAATTGATAATTTATCCGACATAAAACCAAATGATATAGTAGCCATTCCTAACGATGAAACAAATGGTGGAAGAGCTTTAAATCTTCTTCAGAGTGCAGGTTTATTAAAACTTAAGAGTAAAGATTTACCTACGTTAAATGATATAGTAGAAAATAAGTTTAATTTAGAAATACTAGAGGTGGATGCTGCTATGGTTCCTAGGACTATTAAAGATGTAGATATTGCAATTATAAATAGTGGATTTGCAGTTGATGCTGGATACCTACCTATAGAAGATAGTATTTATTTAGAAGATATAAATGAAGATACAAATCCATATATTAATATATTTGCAGTAAGGTCAGAAGATAGAAATAATCCCGATCTTTTAAAAATAGTAGAACTATATCAAACTAAAGAGGTTGAAGAAATAATAAATAGAGTTTATAAAGGTTCGCAAAAAATAGCTTGGTAAAAGGAGAATTGTTATGGGAAAAAATATAGAAGAATATGTTGTAAATTTAAGAAGATATTTTCATGAGAATCCAGAATCTAGTTTAAAAGAATATAATACTTCAAAGAGAATAAAGAGAGAACTAGATATATTGAATATTCCTTATGAGGAAGTAGGAGAAACTGGTGTTATTGGATTTATTGGTAGAAGTGACTCAAATAAAGAAATAGCTTTAAGAGCAGATATTGATGCCCTGGAGATACAAGATAAAAAAGATAGTTTTGACTATATGTATTCTAATATTGTTCGTATATTTACTGTTGTTGTTGGACTAATTTGCTTACTTATATTTATATATGCACGTGAAATACTATTTTTAATTTACGGTAATAAAT